>NZ_PKGG01000218.1:0-8672 GCF_046480465.1 Arthrospira sp. PCC 8006 | reverse complement strand
CATCACCACCCGGAGGGGAAAATTCAACTCTTCCGGGCGATGATTCAAGCCTCCGGCGCAGTTTAACAGGACAGCGCCCCGGCAAATATCGGGATAATTTACTGCTACCATGAGACTAAGCAGGGCCCCAATGGAGTTACCGACAAAAACTGCAGGTTCTCCCACCTGTTCACTCCAGAAGTCCCGGAGCAATTCTTCCCATAGGTCCAAAGTATAATCAACGGCTGGTTTCCCAGAAGCCCCAAAACCCAATAAATCTAAAGCAAAGACCCGATATCCTCCGGCTGCTAAAACGGGGATATTTTGTCGCCAATGACCAATCGAAGCCCCAAACCCATGGACTAAAATCAGGGGTTGGCCTGTTCCCTGGACTGTATAGCGGATGGAGTGATTTTTCCAGGTCCAATCGAGAGACTCCAAACAACTAGGGACATTTACAGACGGTTGGGTTGCGGTCATATTATGAACTTTTGTAAACTCTGTAGTTCCATCATATAAAAATTCGGTTGCTCAAGTCTAAAAAAGGCGATCGCTTTTCTATCCGGTGTGATAACGGGACGAAAAACTGCAAAACCTCCTTTCCCTGTCGGTACTAAGAGGCTTTACAGTTATTGAGAACAAAGCCCATTAGGGCTCCGCTCTATTGGGGTTATATCTTCCATGCGCCGGGGTCTTAACTCACAACGGAGCCATAGGACAGTCCCGGAGCCTACAATATACAGTATATTTCAGATAATGAGAATTGTCAAGTTAATGAATCACAGTCCACTTTCAGAAGAAATCCAATCAGCCCTTAAAGAAGCATTGTCAACAGTAAGGCTGCAACCCTACCTGAGAGTAGCTAACGGTCAAATAGACCAGGCGATCACAATTTATCAACTCAATGTTCAACTCTGTGGGGCAATTTATCCCAGTATTCATATTTTTGAAATTACTTTTCGCAATAAAATGAACCAAGTTCTAACCAACAGATATGGAGGAGATTGGTATTTAAACCCAGATGTAATCATCGGGTCTTATGAATCAGAATCAATTGACAAAGTACGAAATGAACTGAGACGATTAAAAAAACCTTTAGTTATGAACAAAATAGTTCCCCGTCTCACCCTAGGTTTTTGGAGTAGCTTGCTTATCAAAAAGGAATACAAACAAATCATTTTTGACCAATGTATTCAAGAATTTTTTCCCTATGCTCAACCTAGGGAACGAAACTTTGCTACAATCGCGCCAAGTTTCCGAGACAAAATTTTGCGTTTGAGAAACAGAGTTTTTCATCATGAACCTATCTGGAGCATCGATTACAATGTTGAGGAAAAATACCAATACTTATGTCGGGTGTTGAGATGGATGAGTCCTGAAGTCCACGAATGGCTCAAGACTTATGATAATTTCCCCGAACAATATCGATTTTTTCAATAAAAATTACAGACTATCACAGAGCAAAAAAGGGATATGATTAGACTAGAAGATATAACTCGTGGTACAATTATTAAAGGGATTTTGCCGAGGGAAAATGTCACGGTTATTGATGCCAATTGGTGTAGTAGCGATGTGATTGAATTGACTTATAAAGATAGTCGGGGGAAACCTAATAATCAACTACTATTTAGGAGTGACCAAGAAACCTTAGAAATTGTGACTGATGGACAGCCTTGGAGTTTTAACGGAGATGGTGCTATATTTAGGCTGGTGTCGGAAGCGCACCGCATTCGCCTCGCCCATTTGTTTGACCCTCGGCTGGCTGTTCATACTTCTTTGGTGGAACCTCTCCCACACCAAATTGATGCGGTTTATAACCAAATGCTGAACCGTCAACCTCTGCGGTTTCTGTTGGCGGATGACCCGGGGGCGGGTAAAACTATTATGGCGGGATTATTTATCCGGGAATTGCTAATTAGGGGGGATTTACAAAAGTGTTTAATTGTCTGTCCGGGGAGTTTGGCGATACAATGGCAGGATGAATTATATCAGAAGTTTCACCTACCTTTTGAAATTTTAACGAACGATCGCCTTGAAGCAGCCCGCACCGGAAACGCCTTTACAGAAATTCCCCTATTGATAGCACAGTTAGATAAACTTAGCCGGAATCCCCAATTACAGGCGAAACTCAACCAAACTGATTGGGATTTGGTGGTAGTTGATGAAGCCCATAAATTGTCGGCTTCCTTTTTTGGGGGGGAAATTCGGGAAACTAAACGCTACAAATTGGGGAAACTTCTGTCGAGTTTAACCCGCCATTTTGTGCTGATGACCGCCACGCCACACAATGGAAAGGAAGAGGATTTTCAACTATTTTTGGCTCTGTTGGATGGCGATCGCTTTGAGGGGAAATTTCGGGATGGTGTCCATGTCTGCGATACCTCGGACTTGATGCGTCGTCTGATTAAAGAAAACCTGCTAAAATTTGATGGTCGCCCCCTGTTTCCGGAACGTCGCGCCCACACCGTAGAATATCGTCTTTCGGAGTTGGAAGCGATTCTATATAAACGGGTCACCGACTATGTGAAAGAAGAATTTAACCGCGCCGATACCCTCACCCAAAAAGGACGTAAAGGAACCGTAGGTTTTGCCTTAACCATTCTCCAGCGTCGTCTGGCTTCCTCTCCCGAAGCCATTTGTCAGTCTCTGAAAAGGCGGCGCGATCGCCTCCAAAAAAGACTGCGGGAAGAACAGTTACAGCACCGAGAAATCAACGCCAAACTCCAATGGGGAATGGTGATTGATCAACAAGATATTGACGATGATTTTGAAGACGCAGCCAGTAGCGAAAGGGAAAACATCGAAACCGAAGTTGTGGATCTAGCGACCGCTTCTCGGACTATTCAGGAATTGCAAACAGAAATCGAACATCTGCGCCAACTGGAAGATTTAGCCCAACGGGTGCGCCAGAGTGGGAAAGATTGTAAATGGGAACAATTATCCCAGGTAATTGAGGGGGAATTTTTTACCCCCAAACCCCACAATAGCGACGGGGAAATAGCACCGAAAACCTTGCCGAAACTGGTAATTTTTACCGAACATCGCGACACCCTTAACTATTTGCGCGATCGCATTAGAACCCTGTTAGGTCGTCGAGAAGCGGTAGTTACCATTCATGGAGGTATGGGACGGGAGGAGCGCAAAAAAGCCGAGGAAGCCTTTAAACAGGATGTTAATATCCAGGTATTGGTAGCCACCGACGCAGCCGGGGAAGGAATTAACCTACAACGGGCTTATCTTATGGTTAATTATGACCTACCTTGGAATCCCAATCGTTTAGAGCAGAGATTTGGGCGCATTCACCGGATCGGACAGACGGAAGTTTGTCATTTGTGGAATTTGGTAGCGGGGGAAACCCGGGAGGGGGATGTATATTTATCCCTGTTGCGGAAACTAGAAATTGAGCAAAAAGCCTTGGGGGGTCAGGTGTTTGATGTGTTGGGAAAAGCGATCGCCCAGGTAGAATTGCGGGAGTTACTCATTGAGGCTATTCGCTATGGCGATCGCCCTGATATCAAAGCCAAACAGCAGCAATTAGTTAGCGATCGCCTCAACCGGGAATATCTGCAAAAACTGATCGAAGAAAAAGCCCTCGCGAGGGACTCCCTAGACACCACCAGAGTCCAAGCCATTCGCGAAGACATGGAAAGGGCGCAAGCGCGGAAACTCCAACCCCATTTTATCGGTTTATTTTTCCAGGAAGCCTTCACCCGCTTGGGGGGAAACCTGCGCCCCAGGGAACCCCAACGCTATCAAATTACCCATGTTCCGGCGGTCATTCGTCATCGCGATCGCCAAATTGGACTCGCTGAACCTATACTTAACAGTTATGAGCGCATTTGCTTTGACAAAGACCTGATCAGCGTTTCGGGTAAACCCATAGCCGACCTGATTTGTCCGGGTCATCCCCTCCTTGATGCTACCCTAGACCTGATTTTAGAACGTCATCGGAATCTCTTGCGTCAGGGGACTATTTTAGTCGATGAAAACCCCAACTCTCAGACCGAGAGAATCTTAGTGTATCTTGAACATAGCATTCAGGATGCGCGCACCGACTCCAACGGACAGCGCCGGTTAGTTTCCCGTAGGATGCAATATGTAGAACTTCCCTGTAATCCGTTTACCGAGGACTTCCCCACTGTTTCGGAAGCTATTAATGGGGGATATGCGCCTTATTTGGACTATCGCCCCCTCACCGAAGACGAACAAAAGGCGATCGCCCAGATTTTACCCAGCCTCACCTTCCCACAGGACATCGAAAAACAGGCGATTAACTACGCCATCACCCACCTAGTCCAATCCCATTTGGCGGAAGTCCAGAAACCCAAACAGGAACTTATTGATAAAACCCTAGCAGCGGTAAAAGACCGACTCACCAAGGAAATTAACTATTGGGACCAAAGAGCGGTAGATTTGCGCCTTCAGGAGCAAGCCGGGAAACCCAACGCCAAACTTAACTCTACCAAAGCCCAGCAACGAGCCGATGAGTTAGCCACCCGCCTAAAAAAACGGCTCAGTGAACTCGAACTAGAAAGAAAACTTTCCCCTCAGCCGCCCCTGTTGGTAGGGGTAGCTTTAATCATTCCCAGCCACCGTCTGGCAGCCCGACAACCCCCCTCGCCGAAGATTTCCGACACTTTTTCCCAAAACCGGAAAGCGGTGGAATTAGCGGCAATGGAGGCGGTTATGCAGCAGGAAAGGAAGTTAGGCTATGAGCCGCGAGACGTTAGCGCCCAAAAGTGCGGTTATGATATCGAGTCTGTCATTCCCGAAACCGGACAATTGCGCTTTATTGAAGTGAAAGGACGCATTGAGGGGGCGCAAACGGTGACGGTAACAAAAAACGAGATTTTGACGGCTTTTAACCGACCTGATAGTTATATTCTAGCATTGGTGGAAGTTCCAGGCGATCGGCTGCGCTATGTGCGCCAACCGTTTCAACGAGAGCCCGATTTTGCCGCCCACAGCATTAACTACAATTGGCGAGACCTATGGGGACGGGGGGAAATTATGGACAATTGATAGCCCTCACCCCAAACCCCTCTCCCAAGGGGAGAGGGGCTTTGAAAAGTGCCTCACCAATCCACCGAAACCCTATAATTAATAATTGTAGGGGCGGGTTCTGCTGTCAATTCTCGGACCCCACCGGGATATAAATAAACCCGCCCCACCCCACCGGAAAAAGGTATAGCCCTCACCCCAAACCCCTCTCCCAAGGGGAGAGGGGCTTTGAAAAGTGCCATCACAGTCGGGGAACTGCTATAATCGRTTCCGGCTGTGAATGCTTGGACYCCACCGGSATATAAATAAACCCGCCCCACCCCACCGGAAAAAGGTATAGCCCTCACCCCAAACCCCTCTCCCAAGGGGAGAGGGGCTTTGAAAAGTGCCTCACCAATCCACCGAAACCCTATAATTAATAATTGTAGGGGCGGGTTCTGCTGTCAATTCTYGGACYCCACCGGSATATAAATAAACCCGCCCCACCCCACCGGAAAAAGGTATAGCCCTCACCCCAAACCCCTCTCCCAANAGGGGAGAGGGGCTTTGAAAAGTGCCATCACAGTCGGGGAACTGCTATAATCGATTCCGGCTGTGAATGCTTGGACTCCACCGGGATATAAATAAACCGCCCTCTGTGGCTGGCAATTCTCCCAGAGTAAATAGATTTGTGCGTTGGTTGACCCAAATTATGATATTTTGGGGGATTAGTTAAACACAGGTTGCTATGACCTACCGCAAGAAACTCATCGAAGTCGCCCTACCCCTCGAAGCCATTAATATGGAGTCGGCGCGGGAGAAGTCTATTCGCCACGGACACCCTTCGACCCTGCATTTGTGGTGGTCGCGAAAACCTTTGGCTACAGCTAGGGCGGTGCTTTGGGCTTCTTTGGTGGATGACCCCAGTAGTTGGCCGGAAAAATTCCCCACCCCGGAAGCACAAACCCAGGAAAGACAACGCCTTTTTGATATCTTAGCCCGAATTGTGGTCGATACGGATAACAAGGGGAAACAAAAACAGGTGGTGCGGGGTTTGGTGTCTTGGGATGATATCAAAGACCCCCAGGTTATTCAAGGGGCGCAAAGGGAGATAGCCCGCTGTTTGGCTTGGGGACGGGGTGAGAAACCCCCCACGACGGCGGAAGCTGTCCGAGACTATATCGCCCAGTATGCGCCGCCCGCCTATGACCCTTTTGCGGGAGGGGGGTCTATTCCCTTGGAGGCGCAACGGTTGGGGTTGGAAGCCCATGCTAGTGATTTGAACCCGGTGGCGGTATTGATTAACAAGGGGTTGATTGAAATTCCCCCTAAGTTTGCGAATTTACCGCCGGTGAATGGGGATGATAGAAAACGGACTAGGTTGGAGTCTTGGCACGGCGCGCAGGGGTTGGCGGCGGATGTGCGATATTATGGAACTTGGATGCGAGAAGCGGCTTTTAACCGGATTGGGGATTTATATCCGCCGGTGGAGTTGGGAAATGGGGAAAAAGCTACGGTTATTGCTTGGTTATGGGTGCGGACGGTGACTTGTCCTAACCCGGCTTGTGGTTGTCAAATGCCTTTGGCGAGTAAGTTTCACCTTTCCACGAAGAAGGGAAAGGAGGCTTGGGTTGAGTATGCCATTAACCGGGAAACTAGCCCCCCCCAAGTTGATTTTGTGGTGAAGACCGGGGAGGGAAAACCACCGGAGGGGACGGTTAACCGCAAGGGGGCGGTTTGTCTGGCTTGTGGAGATTCTGTAAAGTTGGATTATGTGCGCTCAGAAGGTCGTGAGAAGCGCATGGGGGCTCAATTAATGGCTATTGTGGCAGAAGGAAAGAATGGCAGGATTTATTTACCACCCACCAAACAACAGGAAAAAATTGCTTTTTCCGCTCAACCTACATGGAAGCCGGACACTGAGTTAGTGAATAATTCTCGTCACATGACTCCTGTTATTTATGGCATGACAAAATATGCTGATTTATTCACCTCCCGTCAATTGGTGGCTTTAACTACTTTTAGTGATTTGGTCGGGGAAGCGAAAGATAAGGCGTTTCAAAATGCCCTGGCTGTAGGGTTATCTGATGATGATATTCCCTTGAATGATGGCGGCAATGGCGCTAGGGCTTATAGTGAAGCGATCGCAATTTATTTAGCCTTTGCTGTTGATAAAATAGCTGATTATAACAATAACCTATGTACTTGGCATATTAATCGAGAAGGTATTGGACACTTATTTACAAAACAAGCAATTCCTATGGCGTGGGATTTTGTAGAAGCAAATCCTATAAGTGATTCTAGCGGTAGTTTTAATGGTTCAATTAATTGGGTTTTAAGAGTTGTTGAAAATGCCAAGACAGAAGTAGAGGGAAAGGTATTTCAACAGGATGCTCAAGTCAGCCATAAAAACGACGACATCCCCAAAATCATCTCAACCGACCCACCCTATTATGACGCTGTACCCTATGCAGATTTATCGGACTTTTTCTATACATGGCTGCGTCAATCTTTGGGTGAAATTTTCCCTGATATTTGCAGCACCCTGTTAGTGCCGAAAGCTAATGAAATGGTGGCTGACCACTTTCGGCATGGTAGCAAACAAAAAGCCAAAGACTTTTTTGAGTCCAGCCTGATAAAAGTGTTTCATCGCCTCTATAAACTGAATCATCACGATTACCCATTAACCGTTTATTATGCCCTGAAACAAACAGAAACCGACGATAAAGATAAGGTTGCTTCTACGGGTTGGGAAACCATTTTAGAAGGGTTAATGCAGGCTAACTTTAGCATTGGTGGAACCTGGCCGTTGCGAACCGAATTGAGTAACCGCATGAGAGGACAGGCATCAAACGCCCTAGCTTCTTCTATATTGTTAGTGTGTCGTCCGCGTGGGGAGAATGCGCCGAAAACCACGCGCCGCCAATTCCTCAAGGAAATCAAAAGAGACCTTCCCCAAGCCCTAAAGACATTGCAACAGGGAAATATCGCCCCGGTTGACCTAGCCCAAGCCAGTATAGGACCAGGTATGGCGGTATATAGTAAATATAGCGCCGTTTTAGAAAGCGATGGCAGCCAGTTAACAGTCCGTAGCGCCCTGCAATTAATTAATCAACTCCTGGACGAATACCTGAGCGACCAAGAAGGGGAATTTGATAGCGATACCCGTTGGGCGTTAACATGGTTTCAACAATACCAATATAACCCCGCACCATATGGGGAAGCGGAAACCCTTTCCAAGGCGAAAAACATCAGCATAGAAGGCTTAGAAACCGGGGGAATTTTAACCGCGAAAGCCGGTAAAGTCCGGTTGCTGAAAAGGGAGGAATTTCCCCAGGACTGGACTCCCACGAAAGAGGCGCGTCTTCCCCACTGGAGACTGGCGCAAAACCTAATTCAGCGACTCCTAGAAAAGGGAGAAATGGGGGCGGCGGAATTGCTGTCGAAGCTGAAACAACAGGAAACGGAGGTAGAAATAGTCAGGGACCTAGCCTACCGTCTGTATAACCTATGCGATCGCAAAGGTTGGTCATCGGAGGCGATCGCCTATAATAGTCTAGTAGTATCCTGGCCGGAAATCACCCGTTTATCTAGTGAGTATGCAGCCAAGCCCACACAAGGACAATTGTTCAATAATTAATAATAGTAGGGGCGGGTTCTGCTGTCAATTCTCGGACTTCACCGGGATATAAATAAACCCGCCCGACCCCACG
>NZ_PKGG01000370.1:0-3005 GCF_046480465.1 Arthrospira sp. PCC 8006 | reverse complement strand
CTCATCCGTCAGCAGAACATTACGCGCCTTCTCGTCCACCTCATAATGATCTTTATCCTTCTGTAGCCCCTTCGCCACCTCCGCCGCCCTCATATACTTCTCACTGGGACGTTCTACCTGACCAGAGATAATCAACGGAGTCCGCGCCTCATCAATTAGCACCGAGTCCACTTCGTCAATAATGCAATAGTTGAAAGGACGCTGCACCACCTCTTCCATAGAGGTCGCCATATTATCGCGCAAATAGTCAAACCCCACCTCGCTGTTAGTCGCGTAGGTGATATCACAGCTATAGTTCTTTTTCCGTTCCTCTGGACCCATCCCCTGCTGGATTAATCCCACACTCAACCCCAGAAAACGGTGTACCTGTCCCATCCACTCAGCATCACGACGGGCTAGATAATCATTAACCGTGATAATATGCACCCCGTGCCCTGATAAACCATTCAGATAAGCCGGGAGGGTCGAAACCAGGGTTTTCCCTTCCCCCGTTTTCATCTCCGCAATTTCACCCTTATGTAAAATCATACCCCCCCGCACCTGAACATCAAAGTGCCGCATCCCTAACACCCGTCGGGAAGCCTCCCTGACTACAGCAAAGGCTAACGGTAAAATTTCATCCAGGATTTGTTCCCTTTCCCCCCGGTTTTGGGCTTTCGCCAACATCTCCTTAAACTCCCCAGTCTTCGCCTTTAGACCTTCATCCGAGAGCGATCGCACATCTTCCTCTAGGATATTAACATCCGTCACTACAGGCTGATATTTTTTGATTTTGCGGGCATTAGGATCGCCCAGCAGAGCTTTAAGCATAGCAATAACAGGATAATCTCAACACTACTTTCCTATCTAGTATAGGGTTTATTCTTTACCATGAAACTCCCATACCCAGATATTTTGTCGGGCGATCGTATCCCCGTTGGTTTAGATTAGAATTACTGATTGCCATCGCTTTTTATGTTTCCTGAGTATTTACCCCCACTGGCTGAACCACTCACCGAATTAACTTCTATCTCCCTCGCTCAAGCAATTATTGCTGATCCCGTAACCCGCCCTGCTGTCCCTCAACCCATCCTCACTACCTATGTCCGCCAATGAAACCGACAGCCTCTGCCTCCCATTCTACTCCTACACGGTTTCGATAGTTCCGTCCTAGAGTTTCGCCGACTCTTACCACTATTAGCTAATTCCACCGAAACCTGGGCCGTCGATCTATTCGGCTTTGGCTTTACACAGCGATCGCCTTATTTAACCGTTAATCCTACTCATATCTTAGCCCATCTCTACGCCTTCTGGCAATCTACCATCAATCAACCAGTTATCTTAGTTGGCGCTTCTATGGGAGGCGCTACCGCCATCGACTTTACCCTCAATCATCCCCAAGCCGTACAATCTCTAGTCCTTATTGATAGTGCCGGAATCAATAAAGGTCCTATCGCTGGCAAGTTTTTATTTCCACCCTTCGACTATCTCGCCACCGAATTTCTGCGACAACCTAAAGTTCGCCAAAGTATCAGCGAAAACGCCTATTTTGACAAAAGCCTCGCCTCCCGTGATGCTCAGTTATGCGCGGCGTGGCATCTACAATCACCATTATGGAATCGCGGTTTAATTGAGTTTACCAAAAGTGGCGGTTATGGTGCTTTTGGCGATCGCTTAAATACTATTCAACAACCCACCTTAATTTTATGGGGCAAAAATGACAAAATCTTGGGAACCAAAGATGCCCATAAATTAGGCATTGAATCCGGTAATTTAGTGCAAGTGCGATCGCGCCGAGGAAAGGCTTATTTTCCTGCCCAAATTACTAAAGCGATCGCCCCGGGAACTGTATTTGTACCCATGCACTGGGGCGCTTTATGGGGAGATAATACCGAAGCCAACGCCATGACTCACCCTCAATGTTGTCCGGAGTCTAAACAACCCGAATTAAAAGCCTGTGCCGTACAATTATCAATAGTTAACCCCGAATTATTACCAACTTCACAAACCCAACCTAACCAACAACAACTCAACCCAACTATTCCCGTCTAAATACCTCCGCTGGGAGGGTACATGATTAATCATTAAAACCGGGTTTTTCCTGCCATAGCAACCCAAAAACCCGGTTTCTCCTGATGATTAATTATCTGTATTGCGTTTGGAATGTTCTTTTAAAACCCATCCCATCAGAGACACAGGACCTTTAGAAACTGGCTCATTGGCAAGTTTTTTTGATTGTTTATTATACTGAGATTTAAACAAAAATTTATGAATCGACTTGTACACCTTGCCAACTTCTGGGTTCGAGGAATTAGACTCCTCAATCTTTGGCAGAGAGTCTATATGCCACCAAGTTATTAATTGATAAGTAGATACACCACCCAAAAAGCTACACAGCAGACTAAATGGCAGCGAATAGCCTACCAAAAAAAAGCCCCCCATAAACAATAAACCAATCACTAATCCGGTGGTTATTGCGCCTGTAGTAGTTGGAGAATCTGACATGGCTCGGCTACTCCATTTAATAGATAAGTTGTTTTAGACCTCATCCAAATCTTCACAAAGTTGTTGTAAATTTTGGTGTTCTAAGCGACGGGAAGATCGGCGATATTTTTTAGACTGCAATTTAGGTTCATATTGTTTTCCCCCTCCAGATTTACTTTTAGATTTGAGGCGATCCTCCTCTAGTGGTTGATGTTGAGACGTTTCCCAAGCCTCGATCGCCTCCTCAAGAAAATGGAGATATTGGGGGTATCGTTCCCAGTCTCCACGCACCACACATGATGGTTCTTCGCGGTGCAAACAATCATCAAATTGACACTTACCCTTAGTTAAGCGATCGCGAATTTCCGGGAAATAATTACCCAACTGGTGAGGGTCACATTGCAATTCCGGTTGATTAAACCCCGGAGTATCAGCCAGGAAACCCCCGTTATGTAATTCAAACAATTCCACATGGCGGGTAGTATGCCGTCCTCGCCCCAATTTTCCCGACACTTCCCCCACCCGCAAATGACTATTAGGAA
>NZ_PKGG01000244.1:0-7001 GCF_046480465.1 Arthrospira sp. PCC 8006 | reverse complement strand
ATTGTGAGCGATCGCCAGCTCACCGCAAAATTTGGGTGAGATTGGCTTTTGAGGCGGAAGATAAGGGCCGTGTCTATGGTCGTTCGGGACATAATATCCAAGCGATTCGTAATGTTCTATCTGCGATCGCTAGAGTGGCTGGAGAATCGGTGTATTTAGATATTTACGAAGACAGTCCTACCCCAGGTCGCCCTCCCAGGGTTTCAGGAAACCGTCCGTCTCCGAAACGTACCAGCCGCCCTACTCGTCCATCCGCCCCTAGGGGACCAATTCATCGAGACGGATAGTTTTCTGTTGCTAAGGAAAGCGACGTGAGGCTCGCCTGTCTGTCGCTTTCCCGATTGATTGTCCTGTATTGGTCTGGTGTATAGATAATGTTTGGTGATACTTTGAATGACTGAGCGATTGACGATTCAGTTACCTACTATCGAAAGTGCGATCGCCTTGGGGGGTTATCAAGAGGATAATCTAAAAACTCTGTCTAAACAAACTGGAACTCAGATAGTTTTGCGGGGTCAAGATTTGCTGATTAGTGGTACGACTAAACAGGTGGAATTGTGCCGAGTTTTGATAGAATCCCTCAAACCTTTTTGGGAAAATGGTAAAACTATCACAGACCCCGATATTCTGACGGCTCGTCATGCTATTAATACCCACCAAGAAGCTAATCTGCGGGAACTTCAGCAGGATGTTTTAGCGAGAACTCGCCGAGGTCAGGATATACGCGCTAAAACTTTCCGTCAGCGCCAATATATTCAAGCTATCCGTACCCATGATTTGACTTTTTGCATTGGACCAGCGGGAACTGGTAAAACTTATCTAGCAGCAATTATCGCGCTTCAGGCGTTACTTTCTGACCAATACGAAAGGTTAATCCTTACCCGTCCAGCGGTGGAGGCGGGGGAGCGTCTAGGCTTCCTTCCGGGAGATTTGCAGCAAAAGGTTAATCCTTATTTGCGACCTCTTTATGATGCGATTTATGAGTTGGTAGACCCAGAAAAAGCGGCTAATTTGATGGAAAGGGGAGTTATTGAAGTTGCACCTATTGCTTATATGCGAGGACGTACTCTCAATAATTCTTTTGTKATCCTTGATGAGGCGCAAAATACGACTCCTGGACAGATGAAAATGGTGCTGACTCGTTTGGGGTCGCGATCGCGCATGGTGGTAACGGGTGATATTACCCAGACCGATCTACCCATAAATCAATCTTCGGGGTTGACAGTTGCCCTCAAGATTCTGCAAAATATTGAAGGGATTGCTTTTTGCGAGTTTTCTCAGGCGGATGTGGTGCGGAATCCTCTGGTTCAGCGGATTGTCGCCGCCTATGAACGACATGAAAAATAAATTACTATTGCTGGATAGGTAATAGCTGAAAATAACTATGGCTGATTTAAAAGAGTTGTTAGAGTCTTGCGAAAGTTTGGGAACTTTGCGGTTAATTGTGACCAGTAGTGCTGCGGTTCTGGAAGTTAAGGGGAAAATTCAAAAGCTATTTTATGCAGAACTTCCTAAAGGAATGTATGCTAATATGCACAGTGATTTGTTTGAATTTCACCTAAATATTGACCAAATTAAAGCGGTGAAATTCGAGACAGGAGAAGCGAAGCGTGGGAATTTTACTACCTATGCGATTCGGTTTTTAGATGCTGAAAATCAACCGGTTTTAAGTGCTTTTTTACAATGGGGAAAACCGGGAGAATATGAACCGGGACAGGTGGAAGCCTGGGAGGGTTTGCGGGCTAAATATGGCGACCACATACAATTCTAATTCCCCTGGGTTGGGGGGGTGAAAGGAGGTGGAACCCAACACGGACCATTCCGGGAAACGGAGGTGGTAGGTTTGGCGGCGCTTGACTCACAAAATAGGTTGATGTGGGTGGCGTTAATCAACAAACGGGGAGGGTTCCTAGGGGTTTCCCAGAGGGGGAATGACGATATAGCTGTGGTTATGGGTTAACTTCGTATTTGGCTAAGTCGGTTTTTACCTGTTCCAAAAATTGACGCGATCGCTCTAAATCAGCCTTAGCACGTTCGAGCCTTTCAGATGATACGACAGTGGCGGATTCGGAAACTTGAGCCGATTCAGGAGTTTGGAATCGCACCTGTCCGATAGTAATAATACTATCATCCCGCAAAATGGCCTGTACAGTGAGTTCATTTTCTCCCGAAAATTCCCCCAAATCAATGCTTTCTTTAAAGCCACTAATACTGGCGGTTGGTGCGTCTGGGTAAACCCTGGCGACATCAGGACGAGAATCACTGACGGAAATAGTTTTAACAATCTTTTCCCCCTGTAGGACTTCCACAGCAATAGCGGGGGAAGTTTTACCCAATACCCAACCGGAAAACTCGACTTGGGAAGAGTTAAGTTTAGCTTCGGCTTGGGGTCTATCAATCATAAAACCCAGCAGGGACTCACAGTCCTCTTTAGGGACTAAGACAACTTCCAGAATGTGAACTTCTTTGTTTTTAGCCATTAGTAAATAGTTAATCAAAAATCAGAGGTGTCAGCACAGACTGTTGTATCATATCATATCTATAATATGGTATTATGGCGATCGCTCCTGTTGTGCTTGGACCATCATTCTGACTATATCAGGCATTTTAAACTTAGCCTCCCATCCTAACTGATGTTTAGCCTTGGCGGGGGAGGCGCGACCGACAGCGATATCTGTGGGACGGTAGAGGCTTTGGTCAGTTTCGACAAAATCTTCCCAGTTTAGACCGACACAATCAAAAGCGGTTTTGACAAAATCCTGGAGAGAGTAAGTTTCCCCGGTAGCGATCGCATAATCATCGGCTTGTGACTGCTGAAGCATCAAATACATAGCCTCGACATACTCAGGAGCCCAACCCCAATCTCGCTGCACGGAGATTCTACCCAAATATAGTTTATCCTGATTTCCAGAGGCGATCGCACAGGCTCCATGAATAATTTTCTGAGTCACAAACCGGGGGGGTCTCAGGGGCGACTCATGGTTAAATAGTATTCCAGAACAAGCAAATAAACCATAGGCTTCCCGATAGTTAGCGACTTCCCAAAAGGCGGCGGACTTAGCGACTGCGTAGGGACTGCGAGGACGAAAGGGGGTATTTTCATCAGCGGGTTCGCCGTAGGTATCACCAAAACACTCACTAGACCCAGCATTATAGAGTTTAATAGGTGCGCCAGTAAATCGGATCGCTTCTAAGAGGTTGAGAGTTCCCCCGGCGATACTATCGAGGGTTTCCACAGGTTGGTCAAAGGATAGACCAACGGAACTCTGACCCGCCAAGTTATAGACTTCCTGTGGTTCAACCTGGGTCAAAACTTGAAGAACACTACGAAAGTCGGTGAGAGACATGGAAGATAATTTCACTCGGTCATAAATTCCCAACCTTTTCAAGTTCCGAAATGAGGACATCTGAGCATCGCGGGAAGTACCATATACGGCATAGCCTTTATCTAACAGCAGTGAGGCTAAATAAGCCCCATCTTGTCCAGATATTCCACAAATTAGCGCTTTTTTCATATACCGGGGTGGTTCAGACTACCAAATACAGATAATAACCGAATCATCATTCTAGTCCATAGGGTGCGTCAGAGGGATAACCTATCGGGTCAACGGCCAATTTGGTTCATCTGACGCACCACCCATATCGTGGTCAAGAAACCCGGTTTCTCAAAGAAACCGGTTTTCTCAGGGGAAACGGTGGGGCGGGTTTACCACAACCTGGGTGGGGAATTGAGAATTGACGGCCGAGGCGCGCCCCTACAATTAATAATTAATAATTATCACCCTCGTAGGGTGCGTCAGAGGGATAACCTATCGGGTCAACGGCCAATTTGGTTCATCTGACGCACCACGGCACCACCCCCATATCGTGGTCAAGAAACCGGGTTTCTCAGGGGAAACGGTGGGGCGGGTTTACCACAACCTGGGTGGGGAATTGAGAATTGACGGCCGAGGCGCGCCCCTATAATGAATAATGAATAATTAATAATTATAGCACAAGACAGAACAGTTAGGACGTATAATGGCAAGGATATCTACATAAGACCCAAAAGGCCAGCCCCCTACAGTTACAACCTTAGACAAAAAGTTATTAATGCAATTGAACTAGACGGTATACCCAAAACCGAAGCCAGTCAAGTTTTCCATGTCAGCAGGAACACTATCAATCTCTGACTGCAAAGAAAAGCACAGACCGGAGACTTCCTCCCTAAACCTAATCACCGACCTGGCAATAACCACAAAATTACCGACTGGCAAAAATTCAAGGCTTTTGCCCAAGAGCATGGCSACAAAACCTCCGCTCAAATGGCTCAACTTTGGGATGACGACATCTCTCCTCGCACCATATCCAGAGCCTTGAAGAAAATTGGCTTCACCAGAAAAAAAACTTACGGCTACCAAGAAGGTGATGAGCAACAGCGAGAGGAGTTTATTGCTCAGATTGAACATATGGAGTCGGAAGGGTTGGTTTACCTCGATGAAGCTGGCATGAATAGTCAAGACTCGGATTACCCTTATGGTTACTGCGAGGAAGGACAACGCTTCGATGCCCTCAAATCCGGGAAGAGGCAGGGCAGGGTGAGCTATATAGCCGCATGGTGTCATCAACAACTCTTAGCCCCCGATCGCTTTGAGGGTTGTTGTAATCGGACAGTGTTTGAGTTGTGGTTGGAGTTCATCTTAATTCCAACACTGAAGCCAGGTCAGACTCTAGTGCTAGACAATGCAACGTTTCATAAAGGGGGANCGGATTCCTGAGCTAGTGGAGGCGGCTCAATGCCGTTTGCTCTATCTACCACCTTATTCGCCAGACCTCAACAAGATAGAGAAATATTGGTCGTGGTTGAAAGCCCGCATTCGCCATTGCACGTGAGCAGTTTGATTCTCTCGATGATGCCATGGATTCCGTTCTCCAAGCTGCGTCCTAACCACCTTGACTAATGCTATAATATCAGACAATAGTGCGAGACGTTCAGGCATGAAATAGGGTTGAAATACCTGAAATAACCGCCTGGTGGAGACTTCAACCCCTTGGTTGAATATAAGGAACACACTCCTGACCATCCCCATAACTGTTTATATGTCCCAACGTTTGATATAGAAATATACCAAACAAGGCAGGGAACCCAAGGTCAAAACGAACTAAACTATACAAATTCCTTATAAGAAGACTAAAAATAGATAAGTAGAACTTAGGGAGTCAGGGTAACGGCGATAGCCACCCCCAGTCTTGGGAATCATAACCCCAGGATTGAAGCGGGGAACGGAAGGCGTGAAGTAGAACCTACTACCAGAAAGCGACCACTGCCAACCATCCATGATTAGGGAAACCGAATGTCCGGCTTGAACCATCGTCAATATTAAGTAGCGAAATAGGTTGACACGCTGCGATCAAAAGAGCAAGGGGAAGAGTAGGAGTATTATTGCACTACCTACACAGACCTTTAAAGTACCCCGGTGGAAAAGACAAATCTAAAGATGGAATGCCCATATAAACGGAACGTTTTAAATCCTCCTGGACTCTGATTATCTGGTCGAGATATCAGTAGGGATAAGTGTAACCGCAAGTCCTAGAGGACGTGAGATGTGACCAGAAGCCAACGCCCAACTGTAATGGAAGGGATATGCTAACGGGTCACGGTTTGAATGTAAGAAATAGAGCCTAGTAGGAGTACAAATGGCGATAGCGAGTTTAAAGAAAGGGTTTGGGAAACCAAAACTAATCAAGACTACGAACAACGCATGGAAGGCAATCCCATGGACTAAGGTTCAACGGAAAATTTTCAAGCTCCAAAAGAGTATATTTCAAGCGGCTAAATCGGGACAAAATGCAAAAGCTAAAAGGTTGCAACGTCTATTGGTGAAATCATACTATGCCCGGCTCTTAGCAGTGCGGCTGTAGGGGCGGGTTCCACGGTCAGCCATGCTTCCCAACAGTCAGCTTAATAAACCCGCCCCCCCAAGCGGGTCAAGGCAAGAAAACAGCCGGAGTTGATGGAGTAAGAGCAATCTCTCCAAGACAAAGGTTTGAACTGGTCAAGAACATTAAGGGAAACCTCAAAGCAAAACCACTGCGACGGGTTTGGATTCCAAAACCTGGTAGGGATGAAAAAAGCTGGAATAGGAATACCCACAATCCAAGATAGAGCAAGGCAAGCCTTGGTTAAGTCGGCTCTCGAACCTGAATGGGAATCGAGATTTGAAGGCACAAGCTACGGGTTCCGTCCAGGACGGTCAGCCCATGACGCAATCAGCAGAATTTATATTGCCATAAATAAGGGACAATATTATGTTCTTGATGCTGATATAACAAAATGCTCTTACCGTGAACCATGATTACCTACTGTCCAAAATTCATTGTCCAAGCAGCCTAAAAAGAGACCTGAAACAATGGCTCAAAGCGGGAGTGCTAGACAACGGTGTATTCGAGGATACAGAAACAGGGACACCCCAGGGAGGGGTAATAAGTCCAATACTCGCCAACATCGCACTGTTGGGGATGGGTAGGTTAATAGGAAAAATGTATCCMMAWAATACCAACAACAAACCATTTGCCACGGTCATACGATATGCCGATGATTTTGTAGTCATATCCAAAGACTTAGGAATCATTGAACAGTGCAAAACTGCTATTTATGAATGGCTAAAGCCTGTTGGATTAGAGATTAAAACTGAAAAAACTCGAGTCTGCCACACACTCAAATCTATTGAGTATAATGGCAAAGCAGAAAAACCCGGATTTGATTTCTTAGGATTCAATATTAGGCAATACCCAGTAGGAAAATACAAAACTGGAAAAACAGGGGGACATAAGAGCCGATTAATCGGACATAAAACTCTCATAAAACCCAGCCAAAAAGCAGTTGCCCACACTGAAGTGATTAAGGGTGTAATTAAACAACATAAAAATGCGCCCCAGGCAGCCCTGATTAGTAGACTAAACCCAATCATAAGAGGATGGGCAAACTATTATTCAGCGGTAGTCTCAAAAGAGAMCTTCAC
>NZ_PKGG01000629.1:0-312 GCF_046480465.1 Arthrospira sp. PCC 8006 | reverse complement strand
ACTCAACTTATATTAATCAATCAACTTAATTTTCTTAATTGTCCCATCATCCGTTAACTCGGTAATCTCTACCCGCACAGTTTGACCCTCAGACAGGTAACTGGCCTTTCTGGGTTCCGTCGGAGTCAGGCGAAGTGTACCCAGCATTGCACAAGTCACCTTATTTTTATTAATTCCTGTTACTATTGCATCTAATTTACTACCCACAGATATATCAACGTTTGCGATCGCTTCCTCGATTTCTTGTTGGCGTTTGGACTTACCCTCTGTCACTTTTATTTCATCCCCCCTTTGTCTGAGGGTTTCTGGGGG
>NZ_PKGG01000398.1:0-2325 GCF_046480465.1 Arthrospira sp. PCC 8006 | reverse complement strand
GGTGTTGGTGTTGTGTTTGGGTGTGGCATTTTGCATCACGAATGCTTCCCCCAGTTACCTGCCGGCTTTGAGGGCGGGAAGCGGATTTGAGTACAAGGGATACGAGTACAAAGGTATTGATGTTTTGGATGAGAAAAACGAAGATGATTATCCGAAAATTAATCCCTCTAAGCTGCGATTTATTACTTATCGATCGCGGGACGAATTTGATGATGATGAAATTGAGGAGGGAATTTCAATCGAACTGCCAAGGCGGGGCATGATTCGGATCGGTTCTTCTGTGAAATCAGAAAACAAAGCGGATATTTATCTGCCCCATCTGCTCCCGTACCTGGCAAATATTAAAATAGAAGGAAACCGGGCTTTTTTAACGCCCCATAAGAAAGAATTCCTGAAAATTGCGATTAACGGAACCCGACTTAGCTCTCGACGTAAAGTTTCACTAAAACACAACTATGTTATTACATTCTATACCGAAAAATCCGAAAGTTTTAAAGTCCCGAAATTCTACCGGTTTGTATTTTATAATCGCTTTTTCGATCCGATGGCTTAGTGGTAGTGCGATCGCATTGATGATCGCGTCCCCAGTTTTCGGACAAACGGCGGAAATTGTGGGTCGTCCGAGGATAAACAATGACAATGTTACCCTGCGCCTGCAAGTCACCGATGGGAGAGATCGTCCGGTCATACAATTGCAGAAGTCGGATTTTCAGGTGATTACAGATGATGAACCTGTGGGCATAAAATCTTGGAAAAGTCCGCAAGAAAGCACCCCTCCTCCGGCTTGGATTGTGGTTTTAGTTGACTTGAGTGGGAGTATGAACGAACTAGATACGAGTGGAAAGCGAAGAATAGATGGTGCCCTGGACGCGACGCGACGATTTTTAGAACAAATTAGCGATCGCGGTGGTGATACGAAGGTGGCGATCGTTCCGTTTGGGAAAGGTGGCGCAAACTGTCCGGGTTTCGAGGTGACACAGCGGGGGATTAACTCCAAATTTTTCCCGGCGAATGATATCAAACAAACCAACTTTCTGGATTATCTGGCGGCGCAAACACTTTGTGCAGCTACGGATATTTACGGTCCGTTGTCAGAAGCGATCCGAGTCCTAGGAAATCGGCAAGATCCACGGTTTTACGTTCCGGAAGATTCGGGTAGACTGGAACCTCGGCTATCGGTGATTCTCCTCTCGGACGGCTTCCACAATCAACCGAACGAACAACAAGATTTCGATAATTTAATTACCTTACTGGAGAGAAATAATAACATCATTGTTCACACTCTCGGCTATGGCTTGACCCCCCAACAGGTGGGGCAAAAATATAACTTGGGACGAGCGGCAACTCGAGCTGATGCTGATAAAAATCCCCAATTGGCAAGGGACTTTGTTGATCCTGAACGCCTGCAGACCATTGCGGAAATAACAGGAGGAATTGCGGAATTTTCAGGAAACGCCAATGACATTGCCAGGAACTTGCAACTTTTCCTAGATTCCCTGTTGGGAGAATACGAGATTGTTTACCAGCAACCGAACGCGGAACGGGGAACGCAACACGAAGTTTTGGTAAAAGTGACGGTTAATGGCCAGGAAATCCAGACGGAACGGAGAACTTACACGATGACGGTTTTTGGGCGATCGCTTCCCCAGAAAACGCGCTTAATTATGACTGGCATCCTCTTATTGATGCTGATTTTGGGAGGGGTTATCCCTTTCTTGATCTGGAGCAATTCTATGAAAAGAGAGGCGGAGCATGATTTTTGATGATGGTTTCTATATTGTTACTTGACAATCTGAGGATAACTGTATAAAATGAGTATAATAACAAAAACAAATCAGACCGTGAAATGCTTTAAATATCGCTTAGTTTTTTTCCTGTTGAGCGGTGGGTTATTGGTGGGCTGCGAGGCTGTCTTGCAGGTGTTGCCAACGGAGGTATTAAACCATCTCCCTAAGGGTCTGACTAACTCCTTAGAATGTCCGGAGATGCCCAGTGGTTCTTTGTCGAATCCAGAGGCGATCGCCATAGATAGCCAAAACTTTGAACGAACGGGAATTGTGCGATCGGGTGAGGATACGGGTTTTGTGTTTTCGGGTGAAAAAGGCAAACTATTAAGTTATCGCTATAATGAGGGAGTTTGTGTTTGGATTTACGCCCCAGATAATAGTTTAGTATTGGGTAATGAATTACCTCTTAATGGGAGGTATACGGTTCATGTCGCCTCACTCGGAGGAACCAGAAATTTCGAGATAGAAATGAGTTTGTCGGCTCCGGTCGCAGCAATACCGACACCGCCACCAACACCGCCAMCAACACCCGCACCAA
>NZ_PKGG01000267.1:0-6120 GCF_046480465.1 Arthrospira sp. PCC 8006 | reverse complement strand
CTATTGTAGTCTATAAACTACCCCAAGCTAGTCGCGAGGAGATTGCTAGAATGTTAGGATTAACTGATTTAAAACAAACTCGTTTCTATCAAGAAGCCTTTACGGAAGGTCTCCAGGAAGGTCTCCAGGAAGGTCGCCTAGAAGGTCGCCAGGAAGGTCGCCTAGAAGGTCGCCWGGAAGGTCGCCAGGAAGGTCGCCAGGAAGGTCGCCTAGAAGGTCGCCTAGAAGGTCGCCAGGAAGGTCGCCAGGAAGGTCGCGAAGAAATCACGCGAAACATTGTCCTACGTTTGAATAACCTGGGTTATGCTTCGGAAGCGATCGCCGAAATCTTAGGCTTACCTGTTGATGAAATTCTGCCGATTTTAGAAGATGCTAATGATGGATAAATTGGCAAAATTGCCGTTAATTAACCAGGTTTTGATGTGTAAATAGGGAACTTTAGACTATCAAATAAATCTCCCTAAAACCTGTTGATTAAGTAGAACTGGGTAAGACTTGGCAAGCGATCGCCGCCATCTTACCCTTAGTTATGATTGCATCGTAGGCAGCAAAACATCACCCTAAAGTAAGGAGGTATCCTTGATTTATTGTAGTCTATAAACTACCCCAAGCTAGTCGCGAGGAGATTGCTAGAATGTTAGGATTAACTGATTTAAAACAAACTCGTTTCTATCAATCAGTAGGTGCTACTATAGCATTATTAGAGTCATATCAACCCATTTTCCAGGGTTCAATGAATTTCCGATCACCAATCTCATCATAAGCCAGTGAAAACCGATAGCATATTTTACCGCATCTTCCAACAATACCCGCGCAGCTTCTTTGAACTGCTGAACCTTCCTCCCACAGAAGCTGATCAATATCAATTCACCAATCTAGAAGTCAAACAACTCGCCTTTCGCTTAGATGGGTTATTCTTCCCCAGTACCGACAACCCTAACCAACCCTTTTATCTGACGGAAGTACAATTTCAACCGGACGATGACCTGTACTATCGGATTTTTGCGGAACTTTTCCTATATTTGCGACAGTATCAACCCCCTTACCCCTGGAGAGTTGTAGTTATTTACCCTAACCGTAACACAGAGCGCGAAAAGTCTCAACACTTYAGCCAAATTCTCAACTCCGAAGCAGTGACCCGCATTTACCTAGACGAGTTGGAAGGCGAAAACGGCTTAGGGGTAGGTATCATTAAGTTAGTAGTCGCATCGGAGTCTGTAGCTATAGCATCAGCCCAACAACTGATTGAACAAGCTCAACAAATACTCCCACCAGCCCCCCTGAGACGCGATATCATTGATTTAATCGAAACTATTGTAGTCTATAAACTACCCCAAGCTAGTCGCGAG
This sequence comes from Arthrospira sp. PCC 8006, assembly GCF_046480465.1. Lineage (NCBI taxonomy): Bacteria > Bacillati > Cyanobacteriota > Cyanophyceae > Oscillatoriales > Microcoleaceae > Arthrospira > Arthrospira sp. PCC 8006. The sequence continues at coordinate 4,771 of NZ_PKGG01000267.1, read as the reverse complement.
GAGATTGCTAGAATGTTAGGATTAACTGATTTAAAACAAACTCGTTTCTATCAAGAAGCCTTTACGGAAGGTCTCCAGGAAGGTCGCCTAGAAGGTCGCCAGGAAGGTCGCGAAGAAATCACGCGAAACATTGTCCTACGTTTGAATAACCTGGGTTATGCTTCGGAAGCGATCGCCGAAATCTTGGGCTTACCTGTTGATGAAGTTCTGCCGATTTTAGAAGATTCTAATGATGGATAAATTGGCAAAATTGCCGTTAATTAACCAGGTTTTGATGTGCAAATAGGGAACTTTAGACTATCAAATAAATCTCTCTAAAACCTGTTGGTTAGGTAGAACCGGGTAAGACTTGGCAAGCGATCGCCTAAATCTTACCCTTAGCTGTGGCTGAAATTCAATAGACTTTTAAATTGAATCATACTGAGAATTACTAATATCCGTCGTGGTGGGTAAATTTTAGTCAAAATTGATAGAAGTGTAATTGTTGGTAGAGTGAATCAGTGTAGTGGTAGGTTCTGGCTGAGGGGAATAGGAGAACGAACGGTTTCTACCGCCTGACAGGTTCGGTTCTACGAATCTACTGGAGCATAATAGCAGATATGCTGAAAATAGGATAAGTTAACCCATATAACCTATATTCAGTATTTCATTTTCAAGAGTCAGGGTAATTATATGAATGGCGCTAATCAATCGGAAACGATGGAGAGAAAGCTATGAGTGATTTTAGTGTAGCAACTTTAAGCGAAATTTTAGCTAGTGAAGCCCTAATAGGCGATCGCAGCCGTTATTCACACCAGAAAGCCGAAGCCGACTGGTATGGGGCTATTCGTAGCTTAAATCAATTCCTAGAATTGAACCCCCCCAGATATCCGAGAATTTCATCAACCAATGACAATCAACTGATCAGCGATATTCCCCCCCCTTATTCCCATCGTGGTTATGTCATCTCTGGTCCGTCTCCCGTATTAATGAATCCCCGTCTAGCCAGTGATTTCACCACCCTAATTTTGACCTGTGAATCCCAATTCGGGTCTGTAGGATCAGTATGGGGAAAACAACGGGGATTTAGGTTATTACCCGCATCCCACAACGGGGATATTCCCGTTTGTGCAGAAAAAATTAATCAGTTACCCTTTCAGTCAGCTTTTCCCTTATCTGGAGACGATCCACTTATGGGGGAGAGATTTTGTTTAGTCTTGACCGCCGAATTTAGCCTAGTGATGGTGTTGGGGGTTAATCCTGCTAACGATCCGGCGTTTTTGTTTTCCTTTGATCCAGATCTAGTCAAGCGATCGCTGTTGCTGTTGCGCCAACGCATGGTTAAACAGTCCTCAACCGTCCCCAGTCACGATCACCATTATATTACTCAACTAGATGCGATCGCCTCACAATTTCCCCCAGTCGCACCCCATTATCAAACTGTCATGCAGTTTAGCCGTTTGCTGCTGCAAAACTCCGCCCTACCATGCGATCGCCCAACCCAGCCAAAAACTAACCCCTCCGAAACCGTAGTTGTTCCCCAATCATCTGAAAACCTATTAACAGTTGGGTCATCAGTCGGGACAGACTACACTATTAGACAATCCCAGGCAGAATTATTACAGGCGATCGCCCATGAAGTTCGCACCCCCTTAACCACAATTCTGACCTTAACTCGGCTACTGTTGAAGCGTCCGAATTTCGACCCAGACGTAGTCCGTAAGCGCTTAGAGTCCATTGATCGCGAATGTAGCATCCAAATCGATCGCTTTAACCTAATTTTTCGGGCGGTAGAATTGGAAATGTCCCCAAATCCCCCCCAATCGTGCGAAATTCCTACCACTGCTGGAGTTGAGTTAACCACCATGTGTTTAGCAGATGTGTTCCAAAACGGACTACCACGATGGCAAAAACAAGCCAGCGGGCGCAATCATACCCTAGAGGTGATTTTACCCAAACAATTACCCTCTGTAGTTAGTGATCCGACCTTATTAGACCAAATGCTAACCGGGGCGATCGAAAACTTTACCCGCAGTCTACCATCTGGTAGCCATATTAAAGTCGGTGTACGACTCGCCGGACAGTTGTTGAAATTGCAGCTAGAGTCCCATTCTCACAACGACACTCATTCCCCCTTTACAGTTGCGCCTAAGTCTCCCCTAAAATCTATCGGACCTGTATTGATGGTGCAGCCAGAAACCGGTAGTCTAAGTTTAAATATAAATGTCACTAAAAATCTGTTCCAAGCCCTTGGGGGGAAATTAGTTGTCCGACAGCGACCCCAGCAAGGGAAGGTCATGACTATTTTCTTACCTGTACAAGTCCGATGATTAAGTGTTTGAGTCTGACTGGATTAATTCTGATCGCCCTTGAAGGAATCACTACTGGGGCTATTCTTGCCCAAAATCGCGATAATTATGGCGCGATCGCTACTTCAACCACTAACCCCGCTCAATGGGGTTACTCCCACGACTACCCCACACTCGCCCAAGCCCAACGTTACGCCTTAGAATACTGCGGACAGGCTGATTGTCAGATACGGGTATGGTTTAAAAATGGTTGTGGTGCGATCGCCACTAATGGCTCTAATATTGGATCAGCTTGGTCTGCAAATAGGGCTGAAGCTGAGGCGCGTTCAATTGTCGCCTGTGGTCAAGGAGACTGTAAAATTCAGGTCTGGGCTTGTACAACCCATTTTGACCCTTAATTATTGTTCCACAGCTTTGGGAGTGAATCGAATTTCGATCCGGCGGCGACTGGGGTCAGAGGTGCGGTTAATAGCAGCATAATTTCCCGAAGCCTCATATAATTGCGCCGCCGAATACGCTTTAAACGTTAATCCTAATGACTGCAATTCTTCATTTTCCTGTAATCTTTGCACCACTGCTAAAGCCCGCATTAAGCCTAAGTCCGCATTAGAACCAGGAACTAAGCTAGTAACCGCTTGGTTATTGCGTGCAACTTCTTCTAATACTTGGTCTAGGTTGCTGTAACCGCCCCCTGTAATTTGTCCATCAGTATGACCGATTACTTCTACCACATATCCCTCGTAATCTTTCGCAAAATCCTTAATTTGTGCTACTAATTGATTATCGATAAACTCAGTTAATTCTAACGAAATAGCCGCACTACCAGAGTCAAATGTTCGTGATGATGAATCTCGCAATACAATCACTGGTGGAGATTTTAGGCGTTCCACTTCTCCCTGTAATTGCATAATGCGATCGCCTCTATTTCTCAGTTCAGTTTGTAGCCTAGCCACCTCTCCTTGCAGTCCCGTTACCTGAGTAGTTTGCTGTTGTAGTCTACTTTGTAATTCCGACATTTGTATTTGTAATTCTTCCGAACGGGAAGCCGTCGCATCAGAAACCGTTTGAATAAATATCGATTTGATAATTGCTAACAACAGAAATAGGCTCAAAATCATAAACGAATTAGCCATTAAATCCGTAAAAGACGGCCACAAGTTAAACTCTTCTGATGTTTGATGAGAACGGGAATAACGCATATTTTTCACCTCTTAAATCTTATTATTTACCGATTAAAAAAACTTGACATTATTGCCTTTCTATGGTATGCCTGAGTCGATAAAGTTCATTTTTAGTGTCCTGTAGATGACCCACACATTCCTGTAACCCAGAAATCACTGGTTGTAACTCCATTGCATTAATCGAATTCCCTTGATAATTAGCAGCCACTCCGCCACTGATTGCTGTATTGACTCCCTGGGTGTAGGTTTGCATAGCCACCACCAACTTCGATAATTCCCCCTGAATTTCCTCCAAATTATCAGTTTTATTCACCATGCGCCGTTGTAGGCTATCCAGATTATTCACAGCCAATTGAAACCCTTGGGAAGCAGTTTGCACCTGTTCAATAATATGATTAAACGATTGTTGATTATGATTATGGGTTTCTAATAAATTTAATGCCGTTTGATTAGTTTGTTGGATTTGTTCACTAAATTTAATCAGCCGTTTGCTATAGTTTTGGAGTTCAATAACCGCTAAATCTACCGATTGTACTGAAGTAGACAACCCGGAAGCTGATTGAGCAAAACCCCGTTGCGTATTGGCTAAGTTGATAGTAGCATTAGAAAGTTGTTGGGGGAACTCGCTTTGCTCAAAAGCACGGGCTACTTCCAAAAAGCGATCGCCCGCAATTTGAAAATCCTTAGCACTTTGCGTCACAGTCACTGAAGCATCAATKAATCTACTATAAMCCTGTTCAGCCAGTTGATTAGCTTTCAGATTAGTTGCATAAATTTCATCAATCTTTTGTCGAAATGCTGTCTCTATCGAAGTTTGGATACCTTGACCAAAACGGATTAAAAACTGGTCAAATACCTGGACCATCTCTTGAACAATTTTATCCGTTTTCGTTTGACCTTTCAGAGTCGGTTGATAAATATTATCCAGATAGTCCTCTAAAGCACTCATCCAGCGATATTTAGCCAGATTAGTATTAAACATAAAGTTAATCACCACCAGAAAAGCGCTAAATAAAATCGCCGCCAAACTCGTAGTAAAAGCAATTCCCATCCCCTGTAAAGGTGTTTGAATATCCTGGAGTAAACTACTAATATCAGTCACATTGGTGGTGCTGACCGTTTGACTCAGGGAATATAAGTTAATCGTAATCCCAATAAAAGTTCCCAGTAAACCAAAGGACAGCAAKAAATTCGGCAGAATGCGCCCCAATKGTTCMATTTGTTCGCAGGAAATCAACAAGACTCGCTGCTGGCTATAAACCTGATCAATAATCGCTGGAGTGTTGACTTGTTCCAATTGTT
>NZ_PKGG01000085.1:0-19758 GCF_046480465.1 Arthrospira sp. PCC 8006 | reverse complement strand
CCGCCGTTACTCTCTTCGYAATTATTAAGGAATCGTTAAGATTTCCGATTTTGCGTTTTGACCTTGAGTTCCCTGCCTTGTTTTGTATATTTCTATACCAAACTTTGGGACATATAAACAGTTGTGGGATGGTCAGGGTATGAGTTCCTTATATTTCACCAAGGGGTGAAAGTCCCACTAGGAAGTTATTTCAGGCATTTCAGCCTTATTTGATTCCTAAACGTCTCGCACCATAGTATATATAGTATCACAGGAGATCAGCTTGAATTCAACAGTAATCATGACAATTGTACTGCTGGTTATGATGTTTGGAGCGGGTATCTTCAGTTCTTCGACAGGATATAAACTCGGTCGTGATGCACTCAAGGAAATCACTCAGCCAGACGTGCGACCCAGCAACATTACCGATCGCATTAATAACTCATCTTCCCGTCAAGAAGGAGTTAAACTACTCAGAGAAGAAGATATTATCGCTCAAGTCAAAAAACGCATAGCAGCAGGGGGTGTTGATCCAGATCCCCCAGATCAACCCCAAGCCCAGGAGAAACCCGAAGAAGAGAATCAGGCGCAACCGGAAACCACTAACCAAGTTGTATTTCCTATTGTTAGCCGTGATGGGGGTGTAACTCTGGAAATCACCTCTACCCAACGCCGCAGTAATTCTTTACAGCTAAATGTCAATCTCAAAAATGAAGGTGATCAATCAGTGCGGTTTCTTTACAGCTTCCTGAATGTAACTGATAACCAGGGACGAGCTTTAAGTGCTAGTGTAGATTCTCTACCTGGTCAACTACCACCAGGAAGTCAAACTTATACTGGAACTATTGCCATCTCTACCGCTTTGCTAGATAATGTTCAGGAACTCGCTATCAGTTTAACTGACTATCCAGAGCAAAAATTGCAATTACAAATGTCGGGTATTCCTGTTGTTCAATAAACAAGTTAATCATCTTGTATATGGGAACATCTCCCGGTGTTCCCTATCAACAATAATATGAAATTTAGTAATCTTTGCTACAGCGTATCCCCCGTAAGTCTCGGTAAAAAAGGAGAGGATATCTGGCAGATATTTAATGGTTTGATGTCGGTCAATAAAAAGCGCACTTAATGCTAGAAATGGAGATAGTTTTTGGTCAATTTAGCGAGACAAGTGCCTTGGCTGACCTATCGGTATTAACACTGACGGCTCAAGATATTTTTGGGCGATTATTATCGGTGTTTTTGCTGATTGCTATTAATGCCTTTTTTGTGACGGCTGAATTTTCGATGGTGTCGGTAAGACGATCGCGAATTAGCCAATTAGTTGATGAAGGAGATCTACCAGCCCTCACGGTTCAACATTTACAAAGACGCATCGATTTACTGCTGTCTACTACCCAATTTGGGATTACTCTGTCGAGTCTGGCTTTAGGTTGGATTGGTGAATCGACAATGGCGGTGGTGATTCGCCAGATACTTACTAAAATTCCTCTACACCAATTCCAAGTGGCGATCGCTCATTCCCTGGCGATTCCAATTGTCACCTTTTTTATGCTGGCTTATCTGCAAATTGTTCTGGGGGAATTAGTTCCCAAATCTCTGGCGCTATTATATCCCGAACAAATCGCGAGAATGTTGGCTCCTTCCTCTTTGGCGATCGCTCGATTTTTTAAGCCATTTGTCTGGTGTTTAAATCAGTCTACCCGGTTTTTATTACGTCTGTGTGGGATTAACTACACCGGACAACCTTACACCCGCGTAACCCCTGAAGAATTACAACTAATTATCACTACATCTAGTGAATCTATGGGTTTGGAAGCCGAGGAAAGACAGTTACTTAATAATGTGTTTGAATTTGGGGATGTACTAGCTGAAGAAATTATGATTCCCCGAACCAGTATTGTCTCGCTTCCTAGCACCGMCACCTTTCAACACCTCCTAGAAGAAATGGCAGTTTGTAATCATTCTCGTTACCCTATTACCGGGGAATCCTTAGATGATATTTTGGGGATTTTAGATTTTCGGGACTTAGCCAAACCTTTAGCCGAAAGACAGCTTTCTGAGGAGACACCCATCCTAACTTGGATTCGGGCTGCTAGGTTTATTTCTGAGCAAATGTTACTCAGTGAATTATTACCCCTAATGCAGCGATCGCAACAGGAAATGGCTATTGTTGTAGATGAGTTTGGCGGTACAGCCGGACTGGTAACCATTAACGATTTAATCTCCGAAATTATTGGGGATGGCTCCGAATTAGCCGAACATGAAGATGTGAATATTCAGTTTGTCGATGACCAGACCTTTTTAGTACAGGCGCAGTTGAGTGTTGAAGAAATTAACGAACTGTTGAATTTGGATTTACCCCTCAATGAGGAGTATCAAACTTTGGGGGGTTTTCTCACCTATTACCTGCAAAAAATCCCCGCCGTTGGCGAAGTCTTCACCTACAAAAATATCCAATTTAAAGTAGTTTTAGTCGTCGGTCCCCGTTTGGAACAAATCCAAATTTATCAGTCGGAAACTGAAACCACATCAGATGCTGATCAGACCATTGCGGAACTGTTAGAGTCGGGAGACTCTGACGACACCGGAACCGATAGTTTAACCGCCATTGATGAAATCTCACCCCCACCGGATAATCATACCTCCGACAGCTCCGATAATTCCGCATCAGAAAAAACCGAGACTGATTATACCATTGCGGAACTGTTAGAGTCGGGAAACTCTGACGACACCGGAACCGATAGTTTAACCGCCATTGATGAAATCTCACCCCCACCGGATAATCATACCTCCGACAGCTCCGATAATTCCGCATCAGAAAAAACCGAGGCTGATCATAACCGCAACCCTTAAACCCTTCCCCCTCTGAGAAGGAAGCCGACGAGGGGGAAAACTGTTAACTATCAGCCTCTGCTAAAGTTTCTGGTTCCTGGTTATTGGTTTGAGGAATCACCGTCGGCGCGAGAATCTTTAAACCGTTGGGAATACATTTAATTTCCAGGGGTGTGGTGCCGATAATTTCACCATCTAGGACAACTTTTTGAGGGGGTTCAGTTTTCACCTTAACGTTACTGGCGCGTAACCCAATCATATTATCCCGCTGGGTTCCAGTTTTCAGCAAAGCCGACCCAAACAGTTCTACCATACCAGCGATCGCCCTAACCTTAGTAAATTTCTGATTTTCGTTTTCGTTAGTAGCAAAAATCAACACCTCTAACTTCCCATCATTAGGGATAACCTCTCCCAAACCTTGAGCCAAAATTGACGTAGGGGGAGCCGCATTAGCAACAGTCACAGCACCCGAACGAACCCGACTGGTAGTTCCATCAATCTCAATTTCCGTGTCAAAAAGGACTTGTTCATCGAGTTGTTGTAATCCCGCCATTATATAAGCCAGAGCCCCCCAACGCTGCTTAGTTTCTCGATCAGCCTTATCAATGGTTTCGGCTTCATAACCAATTCCAGCCAATAGAATCATAGGGCGATCGTTACAAGTAGCCATGTCAACCGTGCGAGTTACCCCAGCGATAATATTATTACAAGCCCCCCGAATATTCCCAGGAATCCCCATAGCCATACAAAAAGCATTAGCTGTTCCGCGCGGAATGATACCCAGAGAGATATCTGTTCCCATCACCGCACCAGCCACCGCTGAGACCGTCCCATCCCCTCCAGAAGCAATAACCATATCCACCCCGGAATCAACCGCTTCCTGAGCCAACTGTTGGGCGCTAATGGTAGGAGTCGTGAAGGATACCTTGAGATAAATATGTGGTTCTAACAATTTTCGAATTAAAACCAGGTCCTGTTGAGAGTTCCCCGTCCCCGAAACCGGGTTAAAAATCAGATGAGCCGACCGACTGCGGGTGAGACCGCTTAACATAGCCCTAGCAGTAGCGCGGTTGGTGGCGAGCGGTACATTTTGCAGGTTACAAGCGCGAATCAATACTTGAATTTCTGGGGAGGATAAGTTAAAACCAGGATCGAGGAAGAAAATTACAGCCGCGATTTCCGTTTCCTGTAGGATGCGATAGGCTAGTTCAATATCTCCTCCGTGATGGAGAGACGATAGCACCTGCACCTCTACTCCGGTTCCCTGTAGGAGGTATTGGGCGGTTCTTTCTGGGGCGATTAGTTCGTAGAAGGACAAAGCCACAGTATTCTCTTCTACAAAGCTGACCAGTTGCTCCCGTTGGCTGTCATGGGCGATTAAGGCGATGGTTGTAGACATGGGGGGTTAATAGTTGACAATTGAAAGTTGATGGTTGACAGTGAACAATTATCAATTATTTGGAGATCAATTTCACAAATTCCCGCAAATGTTTCTGTCGTCACTGTTCTGGGGGCTGTTTCTCCCCAAATATCCATCATTGGCTGATATCTAAGGTATCCATTCTATGCAATTAAATTCCCAAACTATATCAGAGCAGCAGTTAACCTCAACTACCCTACCTACCCAGACGATTATTTTGGATGTTGGGGGAATGAAATGTGCTGGTTGTGTGATGGCGGTAGAACGCCAATTAAACCAGCAGCCAGGGGTGATTGCTGTCCGGGTTAATTTAGCCACAGAAGTGGCGACGGTTGAATGTGAACCCGGTACAGTCGATCCACAAAAACTAGCTGATATTCTAACAGAAACGGGATTTAATAGTCAACTGCGTTATGGGTCTGCTGCTAACCAAAAGCTAACTTTTAAGGAACGTCACCGCCAAGAAATGCGCGACCAAATTGGGCGGGTGGTTATTTGTGGTGTGCTGATTTTTCTGTCGGGAATTGGTCACTTTCATCAAATGGGTTGGGGACCGATTCCGGTAGTGAGTAATATTTGGTTTCACTGGGGATTAGCAACTTTAGCTTTAATGTTTCCCGGTCGATCGCTTATAGTGGATGGGGTGCGTAGTCTGGCGCGAAATGCTCCTAATATGAATACCCTCGTGGGACTGGGTACTATTAGCGCCTATACTGCGAGTTTGGTGGCTCTGTTATTTCCCCGGTTGGGTTGGCAATGTTTTTTTGATGAACCTGTGATGCTGTTGGGGTTTATTTTACTGGGAAAAACCCTCGAACAACAAGCGAGATTTAGGGCGGCTCAGGCTTTTGAGTCTTTGTGGGCTTTGCAACCGACAACGGCTCAGGTGATTCTGTCAACACAACTGCAGGAAACCACTCAGGAAAATTCGGCGATCGCCTGGTCATCTCCGACGGTGGAGGTTCCGGCTGAACAGGTGCGGGTGGGGGATTTGGTTAAGGTTTTTCCGGGTGATAAAATCCCCGTTGATGGTAGGGTGATTATGGGGAGTAGTACGGTCGATGAGTCGATGCTAACCGGAGAGTCTTTCCCGGTGACTAAACAACCGGATTTGATGGTTTGTGCGGGAACTTTAAACCAGTCGGGGGCGTTGATAATTGCCACGACTCGCACCGGAGAAGAAACTACGGTTTCCCAAATTATTAGTTTGGTAGAAACTGCTCAAACTCGGAAAGCGCCCATTCAATTTTTGGCGGATAAGGTGGCGGGATATTTTACTTATCTGGTCATGGGTTTGGCGGCGCTGACTCTGATTTTTTGGTACACAATTGGCACTTATATTTGGCCGGAGGTGATGACCTCGGGAGGGGTGAATTTGGCGGTTGATGCGCCTTTGCTATTGAGTCTAAAATTGGCGATCGCTGTTTTGGTGATTGCTTGTCCCTGTGCTTTGGGACTGGCTACCCCCACCGCCATTTTAGTGGGTTCTGCTATCGGTGCGGAACGGGGTTTATTGATTAAAGGTGGTGATATCTTGGAGAGGGTTCACCAATTGGATACTGTGGTTTTTGATAAGACCGGAACTTTGACGACCGCTTCTCCCCAGGTGACTACCTGCGTCAGTTTGTCTCACGGCTTTAGTGATGACCGGATTTTACAATTGGCGGCGGCGGTCGAACAGGGAACCCATCACCCGATCGCTACCGCCATCTGTAGAGCCGTAGAAGGGCGTAACCTGCCTACCATAGATGCCGAGGGTTTTGTGACTCAGACGGGGCTTGGTGCGGCTGCTATGGTCGATGGAGAGAGAATTTGGGTGGGTAGTGCAGAAGGTTTGATCCGCTGCGGGGTGACTTTAGGGGAGTCGGTGTTATCGATAATTCCACCAGGACAAACGGTGGTCTATGTGACTGTGGCTGAGGAGTTGGTGGGGGTGATTGGTATTTGCGATCGCCTCAAGTCTGATGCTAAAATGACGGTGGAACGACTCCAACAAATGGGGTTAAATGTAGTTTTACTCACAGGCGATCGCTTTTCGGTAGCCGAGGCGATCGCTTCTGAGTTAGAATTATCTCCTGAGTCTGTGCGGGCAGAAGTGCGACCGGAAGATAAAGCTAAGGCGATCGCTTCTTACCAACAGCAGGGACACCGGGTGGCTATGGTGGGAGACGGCATTAATGATGCTCCGGCTTTGGCTCAGGCTGATGTGGCGATCGCTTTGGGAAGCGGAACTGATGTGGCGATCGAAACTGCTGATATTGTACTCATAGGAGACGCACTCATGGACGTGGTGGAGTCTATTCGCTTGAGTCAACAAACATTCAATAAAATTCGCCAAAACCTCTTCTGGGCTTTTGCTTATAATACCATCGGTTTACCCATGGCGGCCGGTGTCCTCCTACCAGGTTTTGGCATAGTTCTCAGTCCGGCGGTAGCAGCCGCTTTTATGGCTTTTAGTTCGGTGAGTGTAGTCACCAATTCCCTACTGTTACGCCGCCAGTTTCATTAGGCAGATTTTACCCCATCAATAAAATCCTAGCCGGAATAGCTGGTTATATAACCGCTGAAATTATCGCCGCCACCGGAATGGTAAGATCAGGAAAAGCCAGGGGCGAAACTTCTCCAGAAGTCAGGGTTATTTTAGAACCATATTCCCGTCCCCTCGGTTCCCGGTTAATAATTAACTCCCCCGTTTGTAAATTCACCAGCCAATATTCCGGGATACCAGCCTCAGCATAGAGATGATATTTCACTGTTTTATCTTTCTGTAGGCTGCTGTTTGCATATTCAATCACCCAGAAAATATTTTCCGGGTAGGGGTGATGACTCAGATATTCTCGACCCAGAGGCGCGACAATAGCGATATCCGGTTCCGGTTCCGAGTCGTTGAGGAGGGTAATGGGTTTGGCTGGACTGACTAGAGCGCGATCGCCTAAAATACGAGTAAGATAAGATCCAGCCGCGCGACTAAAAAAGGCATGGGATTCACCTTCTGGGGACATTTCGACAATTTCTCCGGCTAGTAATTCCACGGGACGACCTACCAGCAACCCCGTTTTAATCATGTGATGATAATCGTCTAAACTCCATTTTAGCGTTGAGAGAACCATATTTTTTGTATTGATAGGCTGTATCTAGGGCGTGACGGATTATGCCACCCTATTCTAACATAATTTAACCCAAATTCCATCTTTTGTTTAACCAACTTGAGGATTCATCTCCGTATTTTCCGGGTGATATAATCAGACTGAGAGTTAAAATCTCACCTGTAGCTTGCACTCAATCCTAGTTATCCGCCAAAATGAGTACATCTCCTCAACCGCCTAAATACGTCAGTGATTTAATGGAACTCTATGGTAGTTCCTATGGAAAAATCGTAGATTCCGGGGTTTTTTATGATATCCTGGAGCCAGAAGTTGACCTAGAAAAGGTAGGATTCGACCATCTTAGGAAGTTTGTAGGACCTAGGTTTTTTGAACCCAATGAATTAGGCTGGCGGCGTGGCTGGCAGCTACTTTATCGCCGCCCGGAAGGGGAACCCGGCAATATTGTCAAAGAGTTTGAAGATGTTTATGATATCCTGGAAAGGGTTTTGGAAAGGTTCCTGAATCCTTTGGGGGGGAATGATTACGAAACAGCACCCCTAAAATTGGCGATCGCCTTTGATAGTCCAGAGGTTACGGATTTAAGAATTTATCAAATCCATGATGAGGATATCCTGAATGGACGCTTAATCATTAGTCGCCGCGCCAATGGTGAGACCACCACCCTAATTTTTATCTGTGACTAAACCGGACAATAAACCCAGTTTCTGGGTAGTAATCACAGATTAGGATTTCCGGGGTCAATTTTTCTTAAAGTGGCGATTTTTCTTAAAGTGGCGATCGCCTTCCTCCGGGTATATTCAGACTGAGTATTTTGAATAACTTGTATCAACACAGCGATTTCTTCATCCTCAACCGTCTTGATGATAGGTAACAACTCGCGGGGAATGGGAATCTTAATCTTGTCACTCACAGAAACCACCCCGCCCTCATTCGGTAACTGGGCAATTTCTGCCTTTGCTTCTTCAAACTTCTTGCGTCGATAATGCCCCATTGCCCTGGCAAAAAATCGCAGGCGCTTAAACTCTGGAATCGGTTGATAAATCATCTCCGTCAGCGTCGAAAGCCTCATTAAATCCCTGGGGTTTTCTTCATACGCCCGCCGGAAAGCCGCCGCCAATAACTCCACTGATTTCTGAGGTTCGGCATAAGCCCAAGCCGCCCAACTTTGCGACTGGGCAAACTCCCGGTCATAACTATCCTGACTGTCTAAATCTCGCTTCACATACTGCAATAAAAAACACGCCACTTCCTTCAGGCGTTTCTCTGTAAATCGAGGATTAGCTTTCAACTGGTCTAACAATTCTTGGCGGACTGTCGCATCCATTTCATACAATTCATGCCCCACCTCCTCACACAAACTCGATAGAATTAAATCCGAAACCGCCATCCAAGGAATCTCGATAAATTCCCCCTGAATATCCCGCCGAAAATTCGCCCAAATCTGATACAGCAAATCGGGAGTTATCGCCAAAGGTAACGCCGCATGATAAGCCAAAAAAAGGTGAGGCTCCTTAAACCTTTTCTGAAAAGCATTAATCCGACGTATAGCAGCTTCTAGTTCCATGATATGCCGTCCATTTTCATCATTCAATGATTGCCCAAATCTGACCAACTCATCGCCTGATTGATAATCCGTTCTCTCAAATAATCCCGTAAACCTTTAACCGTCGTGACATCAACTTTTCGGTTTAACAAGTCCTCTAAATCTTGGATTAAGGCAATTCTATCCAATAAACTGCAATTACTGTTCATTTCCACCAAAAAATCAATATCACTATCCTCGTGTTCTTCCCCCCTCGCCACCGACCCAAATATCCGCACATTGAACGCCCAATGTTGTTGTGCAACCGCTAAAATTTCATCTCGTCTTTGTTGCAATTCTTCTTTAATTTTCATGATTAAGTGCCGATAAGATTACTAATATTTTTTGTTTCAATTCGGGTAAATTCTGTTCAACAACATTCCAAACTTCTTCTAAATTAATATCGTCGTAGTCGTGAATCAGCACATCTCGCCATCCCGCCATTCTGCGCCAAGGAATCTCTGGATAACTTTGCCTCAACTCTGGAGAAAGTCGCTTAACGGCTTCTCCAATCACTTCAAAACTACGAATCACCCCATCCTGAATCAAAAGAGATTGCATAAATTCTATTTTCCCTCCCTCAGAATAAGTCTCAATCCGACAGATGCGATCGTAAATATCTTGTAAATATATTTCATCATCTGTCATAGCGGAATCGCCTGATTGATAATCCGTTCTCTAAAATACTCCCGTAAGTTTTTAACCGTCGTGACATCAACTTTTCGGTTTAACAAGTCCTCTAAATCTTGGATTAAGGCAATTCTATCCAATAAACTGCAATTACTGTTCATTTCCACCAAAAAATTAATATCACTATCCTCGTGTTCTTCCCCCCTCGCCACCGACCCAAATATCCGCACATTGAACGCCCCATGCTGTTGTGCAACCGCTAAAATTTCATCTCGTCTTTCTTGTAATTCATCTTTGAGTTTCATCGCGTCATCCCATCCTCCGTAACCAGTCGAATCATACGGGGATGCAATTCCTCATCGGGAAAATGGCAACGCACCGCGTCTCTAACTTCTAATTTGAGCCTATCTAAATTATCAGCTTGAGTGATAATTGATTCTCCTAATGCTTGAGCTACATATCCTTCTTCTGCATCACATTCCACCCAAAAAATAATTTCATTCATGATTCTCTAACCGAACGTGATCAGAACCGCTTGGGTCAAAATTATCAATAGCATTAGCCGTGTTACCCGCCGTCACACTGCTAATCATTTCGCCCACTTTGGTCAAGATGTCTTGACCTTTGTCAGTCGATAAAAAAGGGACCGKGAGGGTCAACCCCGGCAATAAGACGGAAGCCCCAAAACATATTCCCCCATAAATCGCTACCCGACAAAGCGATCGCCCAATGGTCATAAGTAATTGACTAGAAAGCCCCCCCATTTTACCACAATAGGCGATCGCCTATTGAGGAAATCGACTTATTGATTAGCGATCGCATAATCAATCAACTGTGCCATTCGGAGGCGGAGAGTTTCCAAACCCAGCGCATTAGCAGCAGAAATAAACACAGCTTGGGGGTATTCTTCCTGGGCAAAACGGAGAGTTTCCCCATCCACAGAATCGATTTTATTAAAAGCCAATAAAGCCGGACCCGGAGTAATCGGCATTTGAGTTAAAATCTCCATCACCGATTGAATTTGTGCCTGCCAAGCCGGGTGAGATAAATCTACCAAATGCAGCAGCACATCAGCATCAGTCACCTCCTCTAAAGTAGCCCGAAAAGCATCAATTAAAGCCGGGGGTAATTCATGAATAAACCCCACCGTATCAGTAATTACAATATTTTGGGGTTCTTCCGTCACCGCATCCGGGATAGTTAGGCGGCGGCTAGTCGGGTCGAGAGTAGCAAACAATTGGTCAGCCGCGTAAATTTCCGAAGCCGTGAGAACATTAAGCAAAGTAGACTTACCCGCATTCGTATAGCCCACAATAGCCAATGTAGGAACCTCCTGGCGTTGGCGACGTTGGCGGAGACGGGCACGATGGGCCTGTAGTTGGTTAACCTCCTGCTGAAGGCGGGCGATGCGCCGCTGAATGGCTCGTCTTTCCGTTTCTAGTTTAGTTTCCCCAGGTCCACGAGTACCAATACCGCCACCTAACCGAGACATAGCCTGACCCCTTCCCGTGAGACGCGGTAGACTGTATTCTAGCTGCGCCAGTTCAACCTGTAATTTTCCCGCCCCAGACTGGGCGCGTTGGGCGAAAATATCTAAGATAACTTCCGTGCGATCGACTACTCGGACTCCAATGCGGGTTTCCAAATTACGGACTTGCGCGGGAGATAAACTGCGATCGAAAACAATTAACGTCGCCCCCAGAGTTTGCGCCGCCAGGGCAATTTCCTGAGTTTTTCCCTCTCCGACTACGGTTTGGGGATGGGGACGCGATCGCTTTTGGCGCAGAGTTTGCAGGACAATACCCCCCGCAGTATCCACCAGGCGGGCTAATTCGGCTAACCCTTCTTCAAATCTCTGGGTGGAAATTTTGTCAGTTTGTACCCCCACCAATAGCACCCTATCTTGGTCAGAGTTGACATCAAGGGCGACAAATTCCCGCTGAAATTCCGCTTCTAGTCCATCTACCAAATCCAGGAAATCTTGGTTAGAGAGAACATCAAGACTCATGGGGGATGAAACATAATAGGGTACTGGAGCCAGAGGACTATCAAGTTGGGTCTGGTTTTCCCCTTCCCCTTGGGGTAACAAATGGGCGAGATAGGCTTCTTTCACATAACCTGTGCCACCCCCCCCTCGACGTTCAAACCCGCTTCCGGTCAGGGTCAAAATTGCCAAAACATCTAACCGTTGCATAGCCATGGCCGTTAAGACTGACTCCCTAGGTAGATCAGATTTTAACTGGGTGGCTATACACCGAATACCACTGAGGCGACCGTTACCGTAGCGGGGCAATTCTAGGGCAGGAATGCGGGTCTGACTGACAGTGCCTACTCCCACCCTAATCACCTGCCCACGGCGGTTTATATAGGCGCAGACGGGCTCCTTGATGTCTGTACTTACCCCCGCTAGTCGCTGGGCAAATTCTGAAGTGGTAATGCGATCGCCTGGGAGTTTTTGATGGTACAGGCGTTGCAGTTGTTTAAGCTGACTCGGTTTGAGACCTTGCAGGTTTCCGTGTATGGTTTCGATTGGATCTCCTTTTTGTTGGCTAACTTTTCCCTAAGATATAACAAAAAAATGAGTTTTGAGAACCGATATGGGGTCGCTCAAAACTCAAGGCGCTAACATCTGAATGGAACCGGGCTTAGAACTGGAATGTCGTTCTCAGGGTTCCCACGAAAATGGTCGCATTGCGATCGTTATGACCAGGATTGGTGATAAAGTATCCTCCCGGAGTAATCGAAATATACTCGCTGAAGGGGAAGTGATAGAAGGCTTCAATGTGCAGCGAAGTATCACTATTTTCTAGGCTTGGTCTGTCATGGTTCGTAACTTTAGGAGGCATTCCCACAATTAATGCGCCTGTGTCGCCTTCTCGGAGTAAATCGGGGAAACCAAGAGTTACCGCCCAGTTGAGAATAGTCGCGCTATCACTGCCATTATTCTGTTGGTTAGCCCAGGTAGCACCGAACCAACCCCCTAACTGGAAGCTGTTAGCCAGCCGCCAATTAAATTGCAAACCTAGGTTATCACTGGTGGTGGCGTTATCACCAAAGGGGCGATCGGCAATCCAGCTACCAGTCCCGCCAGCTACCTCTACACCGCCGTTAGTGAAATACTTGCGGGCATATTCTACCGCAAATCCCAGTTTTTCCGTCGGTTCAAACACAAACTGAGCCGATGCTGTATTACTACCGTTAAATAAGCCATTACCAGCAGTAGCATCCGATGCGTTACCAGCTAAATAACTCAGATTCAATCGGTAACGGTCTCGATCGCCAAAGGCAAAGTTAGCCCCTAGCCCGGCTCCTTCTGGACCTCGGAAAATCGCCGGGTTGCGCTGTCCAAACATGGAAATTGAACCCGTACCGTCACTATTAAAGGGGGTGAGAACTTCCATGGTGTCATCTAAATCGAGGCTGTTAGCACCGATAAAGATTTGCGCCCGGTTATTGAAAGCTGGGAAACGGTAGTATAAATCATCCAGCTCTACCCCGTTGGAAGTCCCATCAAAGGGAGTCCGAGCCATCAGGCTATTGGTTAGGTCGAAGTCGCTCAGGTTCGGATTGTCGTAAACCTGTAAACGGGTTTTTAACAGATCCCGCCCGGTGAAGCTAGTATCGAAGTCTAAGCGAACTCGATAGCCAAGATAGGTTTGGGTCGGGTCACTATTGCGGCGGCTAAAGGGACCTCCAGCCACGTTATGTCTAGCGCGATCGCCAAAGCTATCACCCGGCCAAAAGACGACTTCCCCATGCAGCTTGGTTGTCGTGGAGAATTGGTTAGCTTCTAATTCCGCAGTACGAGCTTCTAACACCGTTACCCGTCCGCGAATGCTGGCTAATTCCGCCGCGAACTCTTCCATCAGTCGCTGCATTTTTGCCAGGTCTTCCCGAGTCACTAGGTCCGCTGTGGCGGCGTTAATTAATTCGTTAACCCTTTCCAAACAGGCGTTAACCCCCGCTGCAAATTCAAAACGGGTTAAGGCACGGTTTCCTCGGAATGTCCCATCTGGATAACCTGCAATACAACCATAGCGCTCAACCAAGGACTGGAGTGCTTGGAATGCCCAATCTGTAGGCTGTACGTCCGACAACTGGGAAACTGAAGTCACCTGAGACTGTCTCCGGCTTTGTCCTTCTCGACCGTATTGATTGAGCTGATTTAGGGTATTCCCATTGGCGTTGGGAGCATCTAGGTCAGCGAGGGGAATTTCTTGGTACGCTTTGCCCACGACTGAGTTAGCCTGGGAAAATGCACCGCCAGCATGGGGGTTCACTGGAACTTGAGCTAGTTGCTGCGGTAAGTCTGCTGTCACATCCTCGATAGATGCGATCGTGATAGCGTTGTTTGTCGTTAATTCTGTTTCTCCTGTCTCAGTAGCCGAAATTTCCGCCACCGCAGGTAGAGAGGCTAATAGACTAGCTCCCAATACTGCTGGACTGAGCAGCCAAAGATTTAATGATCGTTTCGACACTCTCTCTCTCCTCACACGGATAACTTGGTTGATAAGGTTTCGCAACGAGGAGATCAAAACCTCCCCTCGCTATTTTATACACCCTAGATTCGCCTTCCGGAAGCCCAGGTCTATAATATAACCAATTTACGCGCTACACCCTCCCGTCATCGAATCCAAGATTACGATGAGGGCTTCCCTACCTGATACATTTACGCGACATTTTTCGGGTTGTTCCCGGACAATGCGACGATAGCACTATTACCCGTTAAGGTAACAGAGGCGGTATCCCGCAAAGCTTTTAGAAAGATTCCAAAAGCACCGTTCCAGTCCCGTGGTAGAGTGAACCCGCACTCCGGACATCGGAACACTTTTGAGCCACCTAGCTGGGAATGGACATGACCACAGTGAGTACAGGTTTTGCTGGTGTATTCTTAGGTCACATCTACAACTGTTCAGTTATTTCCGCTTGATGTCTCAGGGTTAGTTTGAATCGATAATGCGCCCATGTCAGCATGGCGCGGGCAGTCTKAGACCTGATTAGACGMTGCACCKGAMKGGMCAKATTGGCAGTCTCGAAGGTTGGCTAAAAAATCAGGCTGTGTTATGGGATGGTCAGGGATGCGACCCAATCAACCAAGGGGTTGAAGTCCTCACCGGGTAGTTATTTCGCCCATTTCAGCTCTATTTCATACCCTAAGGTCTCGCACCATACTTGGTATTATACTGTATTGCCGTAAAATGTTAACCTAATTTGAGATTAAATCATGCTCGCGATAAGGCATTCCTGTTTCCTTGGTCTTCCCTAGCAGTTCGTTGGTACAAGTGGCCTAAGCCTCCCAACATTGTTGCCCCGTTCCGATACCTCCACAGGCATTATCACCCAGAGTCCCTGGGCTATTCAAGCATCATAGCAGATACAAGACTCCCTTCTTACGGTTAGGTTTTTACCTCAGCACCGCAGCGGGAAATATTAGGGGTCGAGATAGACCTCACGGTCTACCCCTCCCATTCAGCAGCAGAACCGTACATGAGATTTTCACCTCATACGGCTCCTAGTTTGACCGTCTCTTTGTTAAGAGTACAGCAACATCTCTTTCATCAAGAGCTGTTTTATTGTCGCGGGTGTGGCGATGTAATATTTGAAGATTCTTGTATTCATCCTTTCCGCCTTGGCTTCTAGGTACAACGTGGTCTACTTCAATTAAGTCTGATGGGGTAAAGTATTGCCCACACCAGGTACATCTACCTTTTTGCTTTTTGAGTAGTTTTGCTACCCTATTTGGCGTATCGATTGCTCGTCCCTTCCTGGTTGCCCAGTAGGTCCAATTTCCGTCGTATGGTGTTGCGTCAGGGCGTATTAAGGTATGTCTGACAATTGGAGTCCAGTTGTGTTTGAATAGATGTAACCCATCTTTGGTTTGGAACATCCAATTTTCGTGTCTTTCTTTCCCATTGCTAAGTTTAATTGTTCCATGTCTGAAATAATTTCTTAGCTTTTCGTGACTTCCCTTTCCGCATCTTGATACTGTCCATGCCCGTAACATTTGCCAGATTGTCTTATCTAGTTTGGTGAATGTCTCTGTTGAGACTACCGCTGAGTAATAGTTTGACCATCCCCTAATAATTGGGTTTAGTTTGTTAATCAGGGCTGATTGAGGTGCAGTTTTAAATTGTTTAATTAAACCTTTTATCACTTCTGTGTGGGCAACTGCTTTTTGGCTGGGTTTTATATGTGTTTTGTGTCCTAATGGTTTCCCATGTTGGATTTTCCCAGTTCTATATTTTCCTACAGGATATTGCCTAATATTGAAACCTAAGAAATCAAATCCGGGTTTCTCTGCTTTGCCATTATACTCAATAGATTTGAGTGTATGGCAGATTCGAGTTTTTTTCAGGTTTAATCTCTAATCCAACAGGCTTTAGTCATTCAGAAATAGCAGTTTTGCACTGTTCAATGATTCCTAGGTCTTTTGAGATAACCACGAAATCATCGGCGTATCGTATTAGGTTGGCTTGTGTGGCTGTTCCTTTATTAGGATACATTTCTTTAACTAGCCTTTCCATACCCAACAGTGCGATGTTGGCGAGTATTGGACTTATTACCCCTCCCTGGGGTGTCCCTGTTTCTGTATCCTCAAATACACCTTTATCTAGCACTCCCGCTTTGAGCCATTGTTTCAGGTCTCTTTTTAGGCGGCTTGGACAATGAATTTTGGACAGTAGGTAATCATGGTTCACGGTAAGAGCATTTTGCTATATCGGCATCGAGAACATAATATTGTCCTTGATTTATGGCAGTATAAATTCTGCCAATTGCGTCATGGGCGGACCGTCCGGGACGGAACCCGTAGCTTGTACCTTCAAATCTCGATTCCCATTCAGGTTCGAGAGCCGACTTGACCAAGGCTTGCCTTGCTCTATCTTGGATTGTGGGTATTCCTATTCCAGCTTTTATCATCCCTGCCAGGTTTTGGTATCCACACCCGTCGCAGTGGTTTTGATTTGAGATTTCCCTTAATGTTCTTAACAAGCTCGAACCTTTGTCTTGAAGAGATTGCTCTTACTCCATCAACTCCGGCTGTTTTCTTGCCTTGACCCGCTTGGGGGGGCGGGTTTATTAAGCTGACTGTTGGGAAGCATGGCTGACCGTGGAACCCGCCCCTACAGCCGCACTGCTAAGAGCCGGGCATAGTATGATTTCACCAATAGACGTTGCCACCTTCTGGCTTTTGCATCTTGTCCCGATTTAGCTGCTTGAAATATACTCTTTTGGAGCTTGAATACTTTCCGTTGAACCTTAGTCCACGGGATTGTCTTCCATGCGTTGTTCGTAGTCTTGATTGGTTTTGATTTCTCAAATCCTTTCTTTGAACTCGCTATCGCCATTTGTACACCTACTAGACTCTATTCTTACAATCAAACCGTGACCTGTTAGCATATCCCTGCCATTACGGCAGGACGTTGGCTTTTGGTCACATCTCACATCCTCTAGGACTTGCGGTTACACTTATCCCTACTAACTACCTCGACCAGATAGTTAGAGTCCAGGAGGACTTAAAACGTTCCGTTTATATGGGCATTCCATCTTTAGATTTGTCCTCTCCACCGGGGTACTTTTAAAGGTCTGTGTAGGTAAATGAAAGAATCCTCCTACTCTTCCCCTTGCTCTTTTGAGCGCAGCGTGTCAACCTATTTCGCTACTTAACAGTGACGATGGTTCAAGCCGGACATTCGGTTTCCCTAATCATGGATGGTTGGCAGTGGTCTCGGTTCTGGTGTTGGGTTACACCTCGGAGCCTTCCGTTCCCCGCTTCAATCCTGAGGTTGTGATTCCCAAAACTGGGGGTGGCTATCGCCGTTACCCTAATTTCCTAACTTTACTTATCCATTTATGGGCTTCCTATAAGGAATTTGTATGAGTTAGTTCGTTTTGACCTTGGGTTCCCTGCCTTGTTTTGTATATTTCTATACCAAACGTTGGGACATATAAACAGTTATGGAGATGGTCAGAGGCAAGCCTCTTGTATTCAACCAAGGGGCTGAAATCTCCACCAGGCAGCTATTTCGGGTATCTCATCCCTATTTCATGCCTGAACGTCTCGCACCTTTCTCTCTGTTATACTATCACCTGCACAGTTTTTCCAGGTCTGACCACTATCATAGGTTGATTTTTTAATCAATTTTCAAAAATTGGCTCACCAGAATCCGCCTCAATCCTTCACAGCCACCGGAACTAATGATATAATCTTGACACCATCCTAGATAATGGTTACTCTTGTAACTTTTTGGTTTTTCGTATAATTACCATTATATAGAATTGTAGGGGCGGGTTCTGCTGTCAATTTTCCATCCCTACGACTATGTTAATAAACCCGCCCCACCCCCGATAATTAATAATTGTAGGGGCGGGTTCTGCTGTCAATTTTCCATCCCTACGACTATGTTAATAAACCCGCCCCACCCCCGATAATTGTAGGGGCGGGTTCTGCTGTCAATTTTCCATCCCTACGACTATGTTAATAAACCCGCCCTCTCTCCGGCTGTCAATTTTCCGTCCCCACCCGGATATTAATAAACCCGCCCCACCCTTTCCGGGGTAGCACAGGTAAAACCAAAAAGCAACCCCCCCTGGGAGAGGGGGGGAGTCCGATTATCTAATGCGACCATCTGGCATAATTGCACCAGTGAGGATAGCATCTTGTAGCATAGCGCCATTGAGAGTAGCATGGCGGAAACTAGCATCGCGCAGGTCAGCATTTTCAAGGTTAGCACCATCCAAATTAGCACCCCAAAGGTAAGCACCCCGAAGGTTAGCCCCCGTGAGGTCAGCACCTCGCAAGTTAGCCAAATTAAGGTTAGTATTGCTCAAATCCGCATTTCTCAAGTCGCACTCTTCCAGGTCAGCCTTCATCAAATTAGCCTTAATAAACTGACCCCCGCGAATATTACTACCTTGTAGGTTAGCCTGTTGTAGGTTGGCTTCATCCAAGCGAATAAACCGCATTTGCGAATCTTTGAGATTAGTCCCCTGTAGGTTAGCACATGCCATTTTAGCGCCACTGAGTTTAATTTCACTCAGTTCTAAACTACTAAAGTCGATCGCTTCCAAAGTTAAGCCATTCAGAAAGGCTTTTTCCAGTTTAACCCCGTTTAATTGCGCTCCTCGCAAGTTAGCCCCACTCAGTCGCGCTCCCGTCAAATTAGCCCAATTTAGGTTAGCTTTTTCTAAGTTAGCCGATCGCAAATTAATCCCATTAAGATTAGCGCCACAGAGATTCACACCAGGTAAATTAGCGCGATAAAGTGTCACCCAAGACATCACCGCGCCGCTGAGTTTTGCTCCCATTAAGTTAGCTTTATGAAGTTGCGCGCCGCTCAAGTCTGCTTTAGTTAAATCAGCTTCAATTAAGCAGCTATCTCGCAGTTTCGCATAATTAAGGTTAGTACCATACAAAAAAGCCCCATTCAGGTTGGCTTCTAACATAAAGCATCGTTCTAGGTAAGCGCGAGCTAAGGATGCTTCTTTTAAATTAGAACCCGACAGGTTAGCCGCGATTAATTTAGCACCAATCAAGTTGGCTGCGGTTAAATCGAGTCCACGAAAATCTCTTTCTCCCCTAAGATATCGCTCTAGGATTTCTGTTTCTTTCATGTTGAGGATCTCCTTTTTCATCACACAAGTTATGAAACAGCCTCCGGCGATCGCTTAGTTGAGTTTCGACTGATTCAGATGTCTTAATTTGCTGCACCTCTGACGATAAAAGCTACTGCTAATAATCTCTTAATATTTATTTTATCTGTACCAGACAAAATTTGTGTATTTTGTTTACAAATGTTGATTTATCCTCTGATGTCTTTGTTGATTTTTTAAGCAATTTTTAAAAATTGTTCACGCCAAGCCGCCCCAAGGATTGACAGCCACCGGAACTAATGATATCATACTTTTATATAATTGAAATTTTTCTATTTTTAACTTGTTTAAAAATGTATCAATCATTTAATATAATAGCAAAGCCAGGGGCAAAAGTCAACCCCCTCCAGCAATTCTCATTTTGGCGAAAACCTGTTCAAGTCCCCAGCATCCCTGTATCGTAATGACATCCAAGAAACCCAGGAGCGCCAGAGCCGTTGAAAAAGCCAGGTGGCTTTGAGACTCTAGTCGGTTCTTTCCGCCAGTGCTTGTCATCGCTACCGGACAAGCGCCGGGGTAAAAATCGCCGCTATGGAATGGAGGATGCCGCTTTA
>NZ_PKGG01000468.1:0-1098 GCF_046480465.1 Arthrospira sp. PCC 8006 | reverse complement strand
TCCCTTGGCGGGTATTCCTGGCATTCGCTACTTAGGTATCGACGTAGTTGAGGATTTATTAGACTACGCACGCAAAATTTGCAATCGGAATGATTGGCAGTTTGTGAAGGTGAATAGTCTGAGTATTCCAGCATCAGATCAAGTGGCTGACTTTGTGGTGTTTTTTTCCGTGCTTACCCATTTAAGACATGAGGATAGCTATAAATATTTAGCCGAAGCTAGTCGAGTCCTTAAACCAGGAGGATTTATTATCATTAGTTTTCTGGAGTTTAGAATCTCATCACACTGGTATGTCTTCCAGGGAATGCTTAACAATCCAGACCCCCACAAACATATTGACCAATTCATAGATCGCGATGCAATTCACGCCTGGACTCAACATCTGGGACTGACAGTTGATGCTATCTATGATGGGGATAAACCCCATATCCCTTTGTTGCAAACCATTATTTGGGATGATGGCCGATCGCAAACAGACCTCGGTAACTTGGGACAATCGGTAGCTATCCTCAGAAAACCCCTACAAGTCAACCAAAACCTATAGGGCTTGTTTTCGCTCCCCGATTAGCTTAATATATATATGCCGGAAAGTTGATCTGATTACCCTGGGTAAGCCGAAATCTATGGGGGTCATTGTGTCGGGGAGTCGCCAATCGTCAACCCGTAAATCGTCCGGGTGCAACAGAGGAAAAGCGATCGCCTCTAGCTCCCCACACAACCCTAGACTTTTCGCCGCCACTAGGGTCGGGACTAAATCCCATTGTACCCCTAACACTCGATTAAATTACTCATGACTGAATATAATATATATAGTGACACATATACTAAACATCTCCAAAGACTCAAGAATGTTTTGGCTAGTGACAAAGCATATGAGCAAGCCATTGGTGGAAACTTTCTAGCTGTAGGTCAACTGGAACTAGGTTTACTTAGACAACAGGGACTCAAACCCGGTCAAATGGTGATTGATGTCGGGTGTGGAAGTGGGCGTTTAGCTGCTCCCTTGGCGGGTATTCCTGGCATTCGCTACTTAGGTATCGACGTAGTTGAGGATTTATTAGACTACGCACGCAAAATTTGCAATCGGAATGATTGGCA
>NZ_PKGG01000290.1:0-5345 GCF_046480465.1 Arthrospira sp. PCC 8006 | reverse complement strand
TCGCCTTTCTTTGATGACAGCAAAACCCGGTTGGTTTCTGCTAGATTGCACGATAACCCCACCCGTTTAGTGGTGGCTGATGGTTCTTCAGTGCCTGGGGGTCTGCCAGATTTACAGCCCATAGTCCAGTTTAACATAGAAACCCGTCTGAGTTCTGCCAGCGCTTCGGAACTGTTACCTCTATTAAAAGCTAATGATGCGGTGGGCTTGGTCAACAGAATTCAAACCCTCACAGAACAAGGGGTGATTAGGCCCTAGGCTTTCTTGGATCAGTTATGATGTCAATAATAACGGAGGATTTGGAAAATGGTAGCAGCAAATGAGTATCTTCTCGATCCTGATGAAGATGAGGAGGAGGAGGGTTCGTCTGGCCCAGTGATATTGGGTTTGGCTATTACTTCTAAGGTCATTGGTATTGCGATTGGAGCCGTAGGAGCAATTTTGTTTGGGGCTGGTGTGTTTTACCTGGCTTTTCCGGCTTGGGAAGAACAGCAAATGCTGAATTCTTCTATTCAAACTAAGCAAAGGGAAATTGAACAGCAAAATGAGAAGTTGCAGCAGCAAGAAGAAGCTGAGAGACAACTAGCCGAGGCTAAACAGCGACGGGCTAGTGTAACGGCTTTGTTTGCTGATGAGGCTAATCTGCAAACGTTGATGTTTGATGTTAATGAACAATTAAATCAAATTAATGGGGGGATTTTGGATGAAGATCTAAAAGCGCGTTTGATTAGGTTTCAACCCCTAAATGATGGACCTGTACTGGTGGCTGATGGTTCTCTCGGTTCCCAAGTTAATAATAAACTGAGACGACAAGAGTACGAGGTGGAGTTGGAAGGGAGTTTTGAGCAAATCCGCAGATTTCTGATTTCTCTCGAGAGAATGCAGCCTATGTTGGTGGTCAGAGATTTTAGTTCTCAGTTGCTCGATCGCGCGCCAGAATTGAAGGGGGAAATTCGCCAGGGTCGCTTTGTTCCCATAGATGACCAGCCGCAACGCCGCCTCAGAAGCACGTTTAAGTTACACGCCTTAATGCCTTTGAGTGACCAGCAGCGTGAGGACAAACAGCAAGCAGGTCAGGAAGCTGAAAAAAAATAATGCTCTGGTTCACAGATAATGGAGCGATCGCCTCATAACCCCTAATTAATGGCGATCGCTCATTTTTTTGCGGAAGGGGGTTGACAAAATCGCTAAAATGTGATAGCCGTGATAAAACATCCGTGCATCCGTGGCTGTAGATAATTTCCTATTGTCCTGTTGTCGCGGATCAACTATGATTTTTCCAGGCCTAAGCAAACATAATATATAAACCCATAGCAACGGTTGCTTTCCAACTTTTAGGAGGAAATGTGAGAGATATTTTAGGATTTGGTGGAGGAGTAATGGGGGGAGTTGCAGCAGCCATGGTTGTGGCTGTCGCTCCCGCCCTAGCGTTTACTGTTGTCCGCGATATTCAATTATTCCAAGCCGACAACGGGGAGATTAACCTGGTGCTGGTAACAGACGGCGGCGAACGTCCAGCGGTGTTTGTGATTCGGCGGGGTAATGATTTTGTCGCCGATATTACTAACGCTCAATTGAGTTCTGCGAATGGGTCATTTCAGCAAAATAACCCGGCTCCTGGTATTGCTTCCATTGTGGTGAACCAGCTAGACCCGACCAGTATTCGGGTGATTGTGACGGGAACTAATGGCTCTCCTGAAGCGCGGATAATTCAAGGTGCGGGAGATGCTATTGCGATCGCGATCGCTCCAGAAGGGGCGATCGCCGAGGCTCCGGCTTTTGCACCGGAACAACCTGGGAACGGTACTTCTCAGGTAATGGTTCCCGACCCACCAGTTAGCATCACTGGTCAGCCTACGGCCCCTTCTCAAAACGGCAATAATGAGATTATCATGCCCGACCCGGCTTTAACTCCCCAAATGGGTCAAGCGCCATTACAGCCACGGCGTTCCTTAGACACAGCCCCACCCTTCCAACCCCGTGCTGTTGCGCCACCTTTAGGAGATATTGCGGTTTCTAATATCAATCAGGGTGTTTCCAATGTCAACCTGAACACCAACGAAATCATCCCCCGCCTAGTGTTGCGAGACGCATCAGTGCGGGAGGTATTATCATTGTTGGCGCGGGTTGCTGGCCTTAATGTTGCATTCAGTAATTTGAGGCAAGATCGTACAACTGGGCGTTTTCGACCGGGAGATGAAGCACAGGAATTTAAAATTTCCTTGGACATTGAAAATGAACCAGTCCAGGAAGTCTTTAACTATGTCCTGCGATTAACCGGGTTACAAGCCAATCGAGTTGGTAACACGGTTTTTGTCGGTTTTGAACTGCCTGAGTCTGCCCAAAATATTGTGATGCGAACCCTGAGAATGAATCAGGTAGCCGCTGAGAATGCAGCCAGTTTTTTAAGCACTCAGGGCGCTGCAACTCAGGTTTTAGTTACCGAAACTAGAAGAGTTACTGAAGGCGACGGGGATAATGCGCTGACAATTACAAGTAGCTCAACCCGAATCCAACCATTGGGAGCAACAGAAGGACAAGGACCTCTGGTATTAAGGGGGCTGTCAGTATCAACAGATGCACGGCTCAACTCTGTGACTCTGGTTGGAGATCCTGAAAAGGTAGAGATGGCAACTGCTATGTTAATGCAGCTCGATCTCCGTCAACGTCAGGTGGCGGTTAATGTGAAAATCATTGACGTGAACCTGACCGGGGAAGCCACCCAGAGCAGTAGTTTCTCCTTTGGGATTAATGATACCTTCTTTGTGAATGATGGCGGGGCGGCTTCTCTCAACTTTGGTGGCATCAATCCCCCAACTCGTGGTCAGTCTACAGGTGGTGTCACCTCTCGCCCCATTATTACCAACCCCCTAAGCGATGAAGACCCATTTTTTGATCGCGATAGCACGATTAGGACTCCGTTAACGGCTCCTGGGGGTGGTGTTGGCTTGAGACCGATTCGACCTGTCACCGAGAGACCGGGAGGGGTTGGGCTTTCTGAATACGAACCCTTTGAGAGAGACTTAACAGATGGAACTCTGAGCGCCCTGGGTAGCACTACTGTTTCCGTGTTTCCCTTCTTCCAATATCCTCGGCGGTTCCTGTCTACCTTGCAAGCTCAAATCGTCAGCGGTAGAGCCAAAATCCTCACCGACCCCACCTTGGTGGTACAAGAGGGAGAAACTGCTTCCGTGCAACTGGTACAAGAGGTATTGCAATCGAGGACAACAACTTTTACAGATACTCCTTCGGGTACCAGGGAAACCATCCAGCCTCAACTTGTACCTGTGGGCTTGACTCTGGGGGTGAATGTTCAGCGAATTGATGATAATGGCTTTGTCACGATGACCATTAACCCAGAAGTTAGCTCCCCAGGAAGTCAGGTAGGAACAGGTGGCGATGATTTTGTCTTACAAATCTTTCGGCGGAATTTGCAGTCTGGTCGGATTCGTCTGCGGGACGGTCAAACTCTGATTGTCTCTGGTATTATTCAAGATCAGGAACGGACTGATGTAAGCAAGATTCCCCTGTTGGGTGACTTGCCTATCCTGGGTTCTCTGTTCCGTAGAAGCAGCACCAGCAGCGAGCGGGCTGAGGTAATTGTGTTGGTAACGCCCAATATCCTGGATGATTCCGATCGCTCTGGGTTTGGCTACCAGAATAATTTTAGTCCCGATGTCCGCCAGATGATGCAAGGGCGTTAGGATCTGGCCGGAAAAACCCATTAACCGAAAATCCCCCACCCCTGGGGGATATTTTGATCGGCTAATATCTTAAAAAAAGTGGAAAATTCCCCTAAATCTATGACAATTTAGGGTTAAACCCTATCTATGTTGCTACAGAAACCTTAGAATAAGGCAGAAAATCGTGCAAACCATTGGGGGTAATTGATTGGCCCCCAGTTCTCAAAAGGAGAGATTGATGAATAAGGGTGAATTAATAGATGCAGTAGCCGAAAAAGCAGGTGTCACCAAAAAACAGGCTGATGCAGTGTTGAGTGCGGCCCTCGAAAGTGTTATAGATGCTGTTGCTACACAGGAAAAAGTCACCCTGGTGGGATTTGGTTCTTTTGAAGCGAGGAAACGCAAGGCCCGCGAAGGCCGTAACCCCCAGACGGGTGAAAAAATGGATATTCCAGAGACTTGGGTTCCGGCTTTCTCGGCAGGAAAGATGTTTAAGGAGAAGGTGGCTCATAAATAGTCGTCCATAACCCACCACTAATCAGGATATGGATTTAGTGGGTCTCCACGGGAGTAGATCATGAACAGACCCAGCCACGGGGGAAATTTGATGTGGGCGGCTTCGATCGCTGATTGTCCGCCATCAGAAATTGTCGATTTCTCGGCTAGTATTAATCCCCTCGGCCCTCCGTTAACGGCGATCGCCGCTTTGGCTAGTCATCAGGGGGAGATTAAAACCTATCCTCAGCCGGATTATATGGACCTGCGACAGGCTTTAAGTCGCTTCCATGGGGATGTACCCGTTGAATGGATTTTGCCGGGAAATGGGGCGGCTGAGTTGCTGACATGGGCGGGCCGGGAGTTGGCGCAAGGGTCGGCTACATATCTGCTGACTCCGGCTTTTGGGGACTATCGGCGATCGCTCAATGCTTTTAATGCTAGGGTGATCGAGTTTCCGATTAGTCTCGAAGGTGGCGATAACCTCCAATTTGATGGGTTGGGGGAATTACACCAAAGGGCGGGACTATTGCTGAATACTCCCCACAATCCTACGGGTATATTACTACGGCCAGAGTTGATTTTGCCTCTGTTGGAAAGGTTTGCTTTGGTGGTGGTTGACGAGGCTTTTATGGATTTTCTGCCACCGTCGGCACAAACTAGCTTAATTCCTATGGTGGCAGATTTTCCCAATTTGGTGATTGTGCGATCGCTGACTAAATTCTACAGTCTGCCTGGTTTAAGATTAGGATATGCGATCGCTCACCCAGACCGCCTAAATTTGTGGCGACAGTGGCGAGACCCTTGGTCTGTGAATAATTTAGCCGTGGCGGCGGGTATTGCAGTTTTAGGCGATCGGGCTTTTGAGGAAAAAACCCACCATTGGTTATCTATTAACCGCCCTAAACTCTATCAGGAATTAGGGAATATTGCCGGACTTTATCCTTATCCAGGGGTGGCTAATTTTTTGCTAGTCCGGTCTCAATGTTCTGTCACTCAGTTACAAACCAAACTACTTACAGATTATCGGATTTTGATTCGCGATTGTTTGAGTTTTCCAGAATTGGGGGACAATTATTTCCGGGTCGCCGTCCGCACCGAAGCTGAAAATCAATATCTGATTACCGCTTTAAAAAATATATTAATAATTGATAATTGATAATTAAT
>NZ_PKGG01000680.1:0-222 GCF_046480465.1 Arthrospira sp. PCC 8006 | reverse complement strand
GCTCCGCGAGGACGCGCTCGGCCGCATCGACGACACCAACGACCAGGGCGAGCTCTACCTCACCGACGTGGTCCAGGTCCTGACCGGCGACGGCCGCGAGGTCGCCGCGGTGGTCGCCGACGAGGACGAGGTCGCCGGGGTCAACGACCGCTGGCAGCTCGCCGCCGCCGCGACCGTCCTCCACCGTCGCCACCTCGCCCACCTCGCGGCGGAGGTCGGCGT
>NZ_PKGG01000097.1:0-17966 GCF_046480465.1 Arthrospira sp. PCC 8006 | reverse complement strand
GGAACAGTTCCCTAGCGCCTCAAATCTAAATACCACCATAATTCATCGGGGTTAATTTGTAAGGCTTCCATACGTTTTTGGAGGATATCTAAGCGTTCTTCCCGTTGAGAACCGCCGATAATTTCGCCAACTTTTGGGGCGAGAACATCCATGGCGCGGACAGTTTTTCCGTCTTCATTTTGACGCATATAAAAGGCTTTGATTTCCTGGGGGTAGTCGGTAACAATTACGGGTTTTTTAAAGAGTTCTTCAGCTAGGTAGCGTTCATGTTCGGATTGTAGGTCTAAGCCCCAACTGACGGGATATTCAAAGGTGCGATCGCTTTTTTCCAGTAGTGCGATCGCCTCGGTATAGGTAATGCGTTCAAATTCATTATTGATAATATTATCAGCCGTAGCCAAGACGGAATTATCAATTCTTTGGTTGAAAAATTCCAGGTCTTCTGGACATTGTTCTAAAACGGACTTAAAGATATGTTTAAGGAAAGCCTCAGCCAAGTCCATATTACCATCAAGGTCACAAAAAGCCATTTCTGGTTCAATCATCCAGAACTCGGCTAAGTGGCGAGAAGTATTAGAATTTTCCGCCCGAAAAGTGGGGCCAAAAGTGTAAACATTGCCAAAAGCCAGAGCCATAATTTCAGCTTCTAGTTGACCGCTAACGGTAAGAAATGCGCGTTTTCCAAAGAAGTCTTGGGAGAAATCTATAGCTTTGGTATCGGTGAGGGGTAGATTATTGAGATCTAAACTGGTGACGGAAAATAATTCTCCCGCCCCTTCGCAGTCACTGGCGGTGATAATAGGGGTATGTATCCACAGAAAGCCTCTTTCTTGGAAAAATTGGTGAACCGCCGCCGCACAGGCGTTCCGAACCCGAAAGACTGCGCCATAGGTGTTAGTACGCGATCGCAAATGGGCGATCGTGCGTAGAAACTCAAAAGAGTGTCGCTTCTTCTGCAAAACATAGGTCTGAGGGTCAGCCTCACCATAGACCCGTACAGTATCAGCCTTGAGTTCAATACGTTGACCTTTCGCAGGAGAGGAGACAATTTCCCCAACCACTTCCACCGATGCGCCGGTGTTCAGTTGTCGTAAAATTGCTGCATAATCTGTTAAATCGGGGTTGAGGACTACCTGAAGGTTAGCCATACAAGACCCATCATTAACCTCAACAAAGGTAAACTCCTTCAGTTCCCGTTTAGTCCTCACCCAACCCTGAACCGTTACCGCTTCACCGGGTTTACCTGTCCGCAAAATTTCTGCTATACGTCCTGTGGCCATTTTGTCTGTCCCTTAACCCATCTAATTTTATATATACCAGCGATCGGGAATCGGGAACCAGAGGTCTGGTGACAGTTAACCATCATCACTGGGCGGTCCACTGTTCCTAAAGTTTTCTAAACCAATAGTATGTTTAAGTGCTATTTTCGGCGTAAAATTAGCTTGAGCAATATCAATGAGCGAGGAGACATTCCATGCCAGAGGCGGTGGGTGTAATTCAAACCTTGGGTTTTCCAGGTGTACTGGCGGCGGCTGATGCAATGGTTAAAGCTGGACGGGTGACTTTGGTTTATTTTGATTTAGCAGAACGGGGAGAGTTTATGGTCGCCATTCGGGGCGGAGTTTCGGAAGTTAAGCCCGCAATGGAGGCTGGTATTGCAGCGGCTCAAAATACCTTTGGGTGTACGATTATTACTCACTACACCATTCCTAACCCTCCGCCTAATATTGTTGATGTTCTTCCTATTCACCATACCCCCAAGAGCGAACCCTTCCGAGTCTAACTGGTCGCTCAGGTTGGGAGTATGTACATATAGCATATTCTGGTAAATTTGTCAACAATTGTCGCTGGAATCAAGTTTTGAGGTGCAGCGACGGGTTATTATTCACTCAGGAGAGTTTCGATGTCACAACAAGCAGTGGGCGCACTGGAAACGAAGGGGTTTCCAGGAATTTTGGCGGCAGCAGATGCAATGGTTAAAGCAGGTCGTGTCACCCTAGTGGGCTATATTCGGGCGGGTAGCGCTCGGTTTACGGTGATGATACGAGGAGATGTTTCCGAGGTGAAAACCGCTATGGATGCTGGTATTGCAGCGGTAGAGAAGGTATATGGGGGGGCTTTGGAAACTTGGGTAATTATTCCCCGTCCTCATGAAAATGTCGTGGCTGTGCTTCCTATTGATTTTAGCGACGCGGTGGAAGAATATCGAGCTGCGGCTGAGGGTTTGACTCTTCCTAGGGGTAACGCACGATAATGGACAGGCTCCTTGCTCCGGGGGAATCACGGAGTAGGGGGCAATGGTAAAATATAAGTTGTGTTACAATGAACCCTTTATTCGTTGTTGAGAGAGTGGGTTTCTGATGAGCATACTCAACAAAATCTTTAAAGGACAGGATGAAACACGGATTTCTCTGTCTACCCCGGAGGCGTTTGCGGCGATGGCTGTTAGTGCTATCTGTGCTGACGGCTATCTGTGCGCCCAGGAAAGGGAACGGATTATAGTTTTATTGTCGGAACTTCCCCTGTTTAACGGATATTCAGAGCAAAAACTCACTAATTTAGTCGAGAAGTTATTTGAGTTACTATCCCTCAAGGGGACTTACTCTCTATTGGCGATCGCTCGTGAGTTTTTACCTGTACAACTTCAGGAAACTGTGTTTACAGTAGTTAGCGATTTGTTATTGGTTGATGGGGTCTTGTCTATTAAAGAACGAGAGTTTTTGACCCATTTGTGGCAAATGTTGGATATACCTGCTGAACAAGCGTCTGAGATTTTTGAGCAGAAATTAGAACAATACGATCTCAGAACACCTAATGGTTAATGAGAAGATTAAGCCGATATCTGATAATTGTTGTGATCTCATTTGTCATAGTGACAATGGGGTTGACTCAGGCGATCGCACAAATCCCCAACCGAGGGGCGATCGCTCCATTTCAGATATCCCAGCAACAGACACAACCCCCTGATTTTGATAGTATCATCCAGGGTACAGAACAATTTATCGGGTTGTTTACTCTCTATCACAAACCCGAAACTAGACAGGTTTATCTGGAAATTCAACCCCAACAGCTTGAGCAAAATTTTCTGTGTTTTATTAGCCTGGAGTCTGGGTTAGAAAATAGTAACTTTTGGAGTGGTCAAGATTTAGGAAGTTTCCTATTTAAACTGCGTTCTGTTCCCAACCGAGTAGAATTATTAATTCCTAATATCAACTTTAGGATTAATCCTCAAGAACCGCAAGCCGCCGCCATAGAACGTGCCTTTAGGGATTCAGTTTTATACTCCCTACCCGTCATGGCTACCCACTCTGACAGACAGAGTATTTTAGTAGATTTTAGCCCAGTTTTAGTAGGAAATAATGAATTTTCTGGAGTCGTTTCTCGACTGGTATTAAGTTTACAAAATAACTACAATTTTGATGCGGATAAATCCTATATTTCTAGTCTCAAGGCTTTTCCGAATAATATTGAAGTTGCATCAGTATTAGGGTTTACAGCAGTGGGGAGAAACCTAGTACCTGATAGCCCGTCTATTTCTGATAGGCGCGCATTTAACCTAAAAATTCGCTACAGTTTTCTCGCCCTTCCTGATGTTCACAGCTACCGAACTCGCCTAGCTGATGAACGAATCGGCTATTTTACAACTATCTATCGGGATGTTTCTAACCCCAGCAGACCAGGCGCAATGGTGCGCTATATTAACCGCTGGAATTTACAAAAAAAAATCCCTAGTGCGCCCTTGTCAGCACCAGTAGAACCCATTGTATTTTGGCTAGAAAATACGATTCCTTTAGCATACCGTSAAGCYATTGCAGAAGGGGCTTTAATGTGGAATAAAGCCTTTGAAAAGGTGGGTTTTGTCAATGCGATCAAAGTTAGACAAATGCCGGATAATGCTACCTGGGACCCCGCCGATGTCCGTTATAATACCATTCGCTGGTCTACATCTTTTAACTCTCCTTTCAGTGGTTATGGTCCTTCCCATGTTAACCCTTTAACAGGTCAAATTTTAGATGCAGATATGGTGATTGAAAGTCAAGCCATTGACAGCTTGCGACAAAGACAGGAAATTTTAGTCGAGGGTAGTTATGCACAATGTCATGATGGTTTATTAGGGCGAAATTGGCAACAACCCACCCCTAATAATCAGGAATATTTAATAGCATTGGAGCATTTTTGTTTTGAGGTAGAATCTACTCGTCAATTGGCTATTGGTGCGATCGCCATGTCTGTGAATCCTAGGTTTCACCAAGATTCTATAGATGAGTATATTAATCAATATTTGCGTTATTTAACCGCCCATGAAATTGGTCATACTTTGGGGTTAAGACACAATTTCCGAGGTAGTACCATGCTAACACCAGAAGAATTAAACGATCGCGATATTACCCGGACTAGGGGAATGACCGCCTCAGTAATGGACTATTTACCAGTTAATTTAGCCCCCCCAGGACAACCCCAGGGCGATTATTTTCCCGTAGTGTTAGGCGCTTATGATGACTGGGCGATTCAATATGGATATCAACCTATTTTAGAACATACACCTTATTTAGAGTCTCGCCAATTGCAGGAAATTGTAGCACAGGCAACTGCTCAAGATCTAGCATTTGCAACCGATGAAGATGTATGGGGAATTTTTCTTGACCCCGAGGCGCTACCATGGGATCTCAGTAGTGAGATGTTACGCTATTCTCAATGGCAATTAGACAATGCCAGGTCAATATGGGATAGGTTAGAAACCCGTTCATTTCCCAGCAGTCAAGAATCTGACCAACTGCTGACAGCTTTTAATATAATTTTGAGTTATTATGCTAATAATGCAGCTAATGCCATACCATATATAGGGGGTCAGTCTTTCCATCGTTATCGCATTGGTAATAGTGGCGGTTCTTTACCTTTAGAACCAATTTCAGTCACTCAGCAAAGGGAGGCTTTGAAACTTTTAGCCAAATATGTATTTGCTGAAGATGCTTTTAATTTTTCTCCGAACTTGTTAAATCGCTTAGTTCCTTCTCGATGGTCTGATTGGGGAAATCCTAATCGTTTTGCGTCCTTAGATTATCCGATTAGCGATCGCATTTTGTGGGTGCAAAGTCGAATTTTATCTGAACTACTTTCACCAGCGAGGCTAACTCGTTTACGGGATTTAGAATTTAAAACTTCTCCCGGTAATGCTTTAACCATACCAGAATTATTGGAAATGCTAACAAATAGCATCTGGTCGGAACTATGGACTAGCGAAAAACAAATATCTATTGGTCCAGTGCGTCGTTCCCTGCAACAAGTTTATCTGGATTTAATGACTAATATAGTATTAGGAAATACCCCCGCTCCCCAAGATGCACAGACCTTAGCCTGGTTTCAGTTTAAGCAATTAGAAGAATCCCTAGATTATCTAGTAAAACGTCGTGGCGATCGACTAGATGCTTACAGTATAGCACATTTAGCAAAAAGTCGCGATCGGATTGCTAAAACTTTAGGAATATAGCCTTAACTTACCATATCAAAAACCGCAATTATCATTAACACAAAAATCCTCCCATTCTCGAGTCAATTCAACTTCCCCACCGAAATTGTCATAAACCCGCCCCACACCACCCATAAATCATCAACCACCAGCCCGTAGGGGGGGGTTCCACAGTCAATCAAACTTCCCCACCGGAATTGTCATAAACCCGCCCCCACCCACCCATAAATCATCAACCACCAGCCGGAATGATATAATATATAATTAGGATATTGCGGGTTTATCCGGTGTAAATAGGGCGGGTTTATGGAGTTTATTTGTTACTATCATATAGCCCCGTGAACCCGCCCCTACAGATAATTTGTGATGGTTTATCAATATGAAATACAATCCTGATATTCATAACCGCCAATCAATTCGTCTCCGAGAATATGATTACAGTCAACCTGGGGCATACTTTGTCACAATTTGTATTTATCATAAACAATGCTTATTAGGTGAAATTAAAGACCAAACTGTAATCCTAAATTGTTATGGTGAAGTAGTTAAATTTAATTAGTTTAATCTAACCAGAGTTTACCCTTCACTTGAGTTAGATAGCTTTGTGATTATGCCTAATCATATTCATGGCATTATTATTTTAACAGACCACAGCCATACTCTCTCAAAAGTTGTTCAAGGTTTCAAAACTTTTTCTAGCCGTAGGATTAATCAATTGCGATCGCTTTCTAAAGTTCCTGTATGGCAAAGGGGATATTATGAACATATTATTAGGGACGAAAAAACATTACAAAAAATTCGGGAATATATTGTAAATAATCCCTATAATTGGAAAACTGACGAAATGCACCCATCCCAGAAATTTCCAATTTCCAAAAACATTACCAGCCCGTAGGGGCGGGTTCCGCAGTCAATCAAACTTCCCCACCGGAATTGTCATAAACCCGCCCCCACCCACCCATAAATCATCAAAAGCCAGCCGGTATGATATAATATATAATTGGGATATTGCGGGTTTATCCGGTGGGGATAGGGCGGGTTTATGGGGTTTATTTGTTACTATCATATAGCCCGGTGAACCCGCCCCTACAGATGCTTTTTTCTGGTGGGGATAGGGCGGGTTTATGGGGTTTATATATTACTATCATATAGCCCCGTGAACCCGCCCCTACAGATGCTTTTTCTGGTGGGGATAGGGCGGGTTTATGGGGTTTATTTGTTACTATCATATAGCCCGGTGAACCCGCCCCTACAGATGCTTTTTTCTGGTGGGGATAGGGCGGGTTTATGGGGTTGATATATTACTACCATATAGCCCGCCCGGTGAACCCGCCCCTACAGATGCTTTTTTCTGGTGGGGATAGGGCGGGTTTATGGGGTTTATTTGTTACTACCATATAGCCCGGTGAACCCGCCCCTACAGATGCTTTTATATCAAATACCAAAGAGGGATTTCATGCGTTGCTTAATCCATACCAAGGGATTATTATCTAAATCCTCATCCCCTAAAATACCCAGTTCTCGGAGCATTTTTTGACGTTGTACTAACTCCTCTTTTCGTTCAGCTAATTTCTCGGCAATTTGGTCTGCTACCTGGGGATAACTACCTAAAAAGCGCTGAAATACATCACGACTAACCACAAACAAAATAGTGGTTTCCTTAGCCCTGACCGCCGCCGTCCTAGGTATCCCCATAATTAATGCTAATTCCCCGAAAAAATCCCCCGCTGATAAATCACGAATATGCTTATTAGCCCTTTCCGCTAAAATTTCCACCACCCCAGATAAGATAATATGAAAAGCATCACCTGGATCATCTTCATGGAAAATAAATTGATGAGGGGCGAAAGTTTCTCGGTATCCCATTTCAATTAACCCTAATAATGCTAAATCACTCAGACCCTCAAAATAAACCACCTTCCGCAATAATGCTTTTAGTGACATATTTTGCCTTTCTAATTCCTGCTGTTCAGTAGTTTCGGCGGCTTTAATTTTGGCGGACTGGGAAGAGGCGATAATTGGTGCAAATACCTGTTTAAGTTCCTCAGTATTTCTAATCCATAGGTCTCGCTGGGCGATAGGAATATTGATATTATTTTGATACAGTTTGCTTTGGATTATATAATTTAAAGAGCTTTGAATAGGTAGCCTAGCTTTAGGAAGTTCTATCCAAACTAACAGTTCAAAATCTATACAATTTTCGCCAAAATTTCTTAACCAAACCTGTGGCTTGGGATGCCGTAATACCCTCGGTTCTTGACGGGCGGCGGATAACAAAACTTCGGTGACTAAAACTGGGTCACTTCCATAGGCGACTCGCACCGGAATATGAATGCGACTCAGTACATTTCCATGACTCCAGTTAATGATTTTATTGCTCACTAAAATCTGATTCGGAACAATAATCGAAATATCATCATTAGTCACAATTACAGTAGACCTAATGGAGATTTTGCGAATAGTTCCTTCCAATTTATCAAGTTCAATATAATCGCCGACTTTAATAGGTCTTTCTAATAATAAAATTAAACCACTGACAAAGTTTTGGGCGAGTCCCTGGAAACCAAAACCCAAACCAATACCTAAACCACCAGCGAGGAAAGTAAAGGAACTCATATCAATTCCTGCAGCTTGGGGAATGAGTAAACAGCCGATAGTAATGGTAAAATAGCGGAAGATGGTGGCGATCGCCTCTCGGCTACCCTCATCAAACTTTAACTTGACAAGAATCTTATCTTTCAGTAAATTACTCAGAAAGGTACACACTAAAAAAATGGCAAAGAAAGCCAAAATCACTGTCACAATCAACTGAATGGAAAGATAAATTTCACCCAACTTTATCGGTCGAGTGAATGCCTCCCAAAAGAAACCTATCAAATCCTGAATAATGTTCATATTAACATGGTTAATCATACTCTAAAAGCCACAGTCAACACCACCCATGTAGGAGGCTTTTCTCGGAAACTAGAGCCCGCCTTAATCATCGCATCAGGCGATCGCATTGAGGTAGAAACCTACACAGGCTATTACCTTTATAATCAAGCCCCAGAAGGATTTTTGACCCCGGAATTTATCGAACTTTGTCGCCGCTTGTCGCCGGAACGAATTGTCGGTCCTGGTCCTCACCTTCTCACCGGTCCTATTTACATCCAAAACGCCCAACCGGGAGATATTTTAGAAGTTCAGTTAGAGTCAATTTACCCCCGTTTAAATGTAGGGTTTAATGCTATCAGAACCGGTTGGGGAGCCCTACCGCAACGATTTAGCCAGCCGAA
This sequence comes from Arthrospira sp. PCC 8006, assembly GCF_046480465.1. NCBI lineage: Bacteria > Bacillati > Cyanobacteriota > Cyanophyceae > Oscillatoriales > Microcoleaceae > Arthrospira > Arthrospira sp. PCC 8006. The sequence continues at coordinate 9,224 of NZ_PKGG01000097.1, read as the reverse complement.
ATTGCGATTTATCAACCTCGATCTTACCCGAAATCTAGCTGAATTTCCCCCCCAAAGTGGAGTAAAAATTCCCCTGCGCCCATTTTTCGGAATTTTAGGAGTCGCCAGCGAAACCCCCCAGTCTTCCATACCTCCAGGAGTGTATGGGGGAAACATCGATAACCCCGAATTACAAGCTGGGTCGCGTATTTTCCTTCCCGTGTTGGTTCCCGGTGGTCTATTTTCCATTGGCGACGGACACGCAGCGCAGGGAGGCGGCGAAGTCAACACCACAGCGATCGAAACCTCCATGAATGGCACAATTAAAATTATTCTGCACAAAAACTATTCCCTAGATGTCCCTCTAGCAGAAACCGCAACTGATATAATCACCATGGGTTTTGGTCATACCCTTGACGATGCCTTTCAGTCTACCCTAGAACGTACCATTAACCTATTAGTACAAATCCTAGGAATTTCGCCAGAAGAAGCCTATATCCTCTGTTCCCTAGCGGTTGACTTCCGCATTACCCAAGTAGTGAACACCCCCCAAAAAGGAGTTCATGGTGCGATCGCCAAATCCATCTTACCAGAAACTTTCCCATTTCCCCCTAACTAATCCTTAACTAATGATTTTGGAATTCTTATCCTTATCCCCAACAGAACTTTTAACCCTAGCGATCGCCGGACTCTTCGCTGGAATATTAGCCGGATTTTTAGGAATTGGAGGCGGAACAGTATTAGTGCCAATTTTAGTCACCCTTGGCTATGTGAGTAATCAAGCAGTAGCCACCAGTATTTTCTCGGTACTAATTACCGCCATATCAGGAAGCATCCAAAATTGGCGCATGGGTTTTCTGCGAGTTAAGCGCGTAATATTAATTGGATTTCCTGCCGTAATTACTGCCATAATTGGGTCTTATCTCGCCAATTTATTACCCTCATCTTGGTTGTTGTTCGGCTTTGGATGTTTACTGCTTTTGAATATTTACTTAATCAAAGTACGCCAAGATATCATCGCCAAAAAGCAACTAGATGAACAACTTAACTCAACTTCTCCTCAGCCCCCCAAAACCATGAACCCATACCTAGCCTTTATGATTACCGGGAGTCTCGCCGGACTCCTAGCCGGACTTTTTGGAGTAGGAGGCGGTGTCATTATTGTTCCGCTGCAAATTCTCCTCTTAGGGGAAACCATTAAAGTCTCTATTCAAACCAGCCTCGGCGTAATTATTATAACTGCTGCTTCCGCTTGTATCGGACACGCTATACAGGGAAATGTGCTGTGGATACAGGGGATGATGTTAGGTTTAGGAGGATTAGTCGGAGTACAAATCAGCACCCGATTTTTACCAAAATTACCCGATCGCATCGTCACTTTAGCCTTTCGTACACTTTTAGGAATACTATCAATATATATGTTTTGGCGGGCTAGTCTTTGACCTTTATGGTAGCCTGTAAACTGTGCCAACATCAGGAGAGCAAAAACCGATGAATATTTTAATTGTCGAAGATGAACCAGAAATTGCACTCCTTATCCGTCGTACCTTAGAGGGGGAAGGGTTTTCCTGTCAAATTAGCCAGAATGGACTAAGCGCATTAGAGATATTTCAACAACAACGACCAGATGTAATTATTCTCGATCTCATGCTTCCCGGTTTAGACGGTTTAGAAGTCTGCGCTCGCATTCGTCAACAACCCGGACAAAAAGACCCCTACATTTTAATGTTAACCGCCAAGGGAGAAGAAATCGATCGCATAGTCGGTCTGTCTACCGGAGCCGACGATTATATGGTCAAGCCTTTTAGTCCTAGGGAATTAGTAGCCAGAGTCAGAGCTTTATTGCGTCGTAGTCTGCGCCAGGGAGGACAGACCCAAACTCACCAAACCCCTCATTTTACCGTTGATATTGACCAAAGGAAAGCCAACTTTCAAAACCATGGTAATACGGAACCCTTAGACCTGACCACCTTAGAATTTAACTTATTAGCCACCTTCCTCAGTTATCCCGGTCGCGTGTGGAGTCGTACCCAATTAATCGATAAATTATGGGGAGATGACTTTTTTGGGGATGAGCGAGTAGTCGATACCCATGTAGCTCGACTACGGAAAAAAATCGAACCTGACCCATCTCATCCCACCTTCATCAAAACCGTAACAGGAGTTGGCTACAAATTCGAGGACAACCCCTAAAACTTCAACAGATGCTTAATTTTCCGCCTCTGGTCGTGGGGGAACAAAAAATCTTAACTCTCCGTCTTCTCCCTCCTGTATTTCCACCCCCAACGCTTCCAGTTCCGTTAGCGCCCTCTCCCTAACCAAAGTATCCATAGTTTGCGAGTATACTGTTAGCCAGGCGTTAATCCGTATCGGCACACTATCGGGATTGTCCCGCAGTGTGTTAGCCGCATCCCGAAATAGGTTTGCTGCTGGCTCATATCCACTAGCTTGTGCCCATTCAGAGGCGGTTTCTAGGGATTCTACGGCTGCGGGAATGTCGCCCAGGAGTAATAGTTCATCGAGAGACTTTAACCGCCATAATCGCCAAGCACCGGGGAATTCTGGAGACAGCGCCCTAGTTCCCCGCCCCATCAATTCTACGGAAAGTTCGGGTTGAGCTTGGTAATAACCAACAGCGGTAGATAAAAATAAGTACATATCTATCCATCTAGGGTCGAGGCGGGAAATCACATCAAAAAAATTGTCATTGAGTTGAAAACCCGTCAAATTCCGCGCTTCCCTATCTCCGAAATACTGGAGAAAGTTCAGAAATACCCAATTAGCAAGGAGGTTATCAAACCCTAAACTGGGTAAGTTTTTTAAAATCTCGAGATTAGCAGCCAGTCTTTGCTCTTCCCTTTCTGCTTCCGATTGGGTCAACTGCGGGCCGTTTTCCTCAGAAAAGCGATCGCCTAACCTAGCCCCACCCGGTGCATAGATTTGCACCCCAATGATAGCACCTAGGGCGACAACTGCGATCGCCGCCGGAAAAAGACCCTCAAACCGTTTCACAACCAAAGATGACATGGGAGGTTCCCCCAAATCTAAAATTTATCTAAAACTTATTGTACAAAAAGATGACAATAGATAAATTATGCTTGTATAATGTCTTCAGACGCACAATCGCTCCCGGAGTTCGGTATCATCATCAAATCCAGTATCATGATCACATTAGCCGGGTATCATACCTGGACAACAGCCTTATGATAGCTGACTTTTAACATACCTTAAACTAGGTGTATTTTCAAGCTATCGACTATTATTTAATGTCAACTGTATAGGGATGGCTTTTGCTACCCTATGAAAATATCGTTTAGGCATCCAGCCAGAGAATCCAGCCAGAGGAAGATTAGATGAATCAAGCTACTAGACCTTTTTCCCCCTTGCGCGCCGTTTTAAGTGGAGCCATAGTCACCATTTCCGCTTTAACAATTCCAGGGCTCAGTGGTTCAGTAAATGCTACCTTAAAAAATAGTCCAAAAGCCATCATTGACGAGGCTTGGCAAATTGTTAATCGAGAATATGTAGACCCCAGTTTCAACCGGATCGACTGGCTGGAAGTGCGCCAACAGCTTCTCAGTAAAGAATATTCCTCCCCAGAAGAAGCATATAGCGAACTGCGTAAAGCCTTAGAAAAACTCAACGATCCTTATACCCGATTTCTGGACCCTAAACAGTACGAACGCCTCACCAATCAAACATCGGGAGAACTGTCTGGGGTGGGAATGCAACTGACTTTGGATGAGAAAACTCGCCAAATTACAGTGGTTAATCCTATTAAAAATTCCCCGGCGATGTCGGCGGGAATTCAATCAGGCGATCGCATTGTAGCCATTGATGGCGAGTCTACCGAAGGGATGACCGTAGAAAAAGCGGCCGAGAAAATTCGGGGTCGGGTGGGAACTTCCATCACTTTAACCATCAGCCGCGATGAAGCTGAACAATTTGACCTGACGCTCACCCGCGCTCGCATTGAACTAGAAGCAGTCCGTTATCGCCTCAATACAGAAGGCGATCGCCAGATTGGTTATATTCAACTACAGGAGTTTAACTCCCATGCGGCTGAACAGATGCAAGAAGCCATTAAAGAACTCCTGGCTCAAAATGTAGATGGATTTGTCTTAGACCTGCGGGGAAATCCTGGGGGACTGTTACGCAGCAGCATTGATATCGCCAGAATGTGGGTAGACTCAGGAGCGATCGTTAGTACAATCGATCGCCACGGTAAAAGTCAGGAAATCCGAGCCAATCATACAGCCTTAACTGACCTACCTACCGTTGTCCTAGTTGACGACAACTCAGCCAGTGCTAGTGAAATTTTGGCAGGAGCAATGCAGGACAACAAGCGGGCTATGGTTATGGGAACTCGGACTTTTGGTAAAGCCTTGGTACAGTCCGTCTTTTCCCTATCTGATGGTTCCGGCTTGGCTGTCACAATTGCCCATTATTATACCCCTAACGGTACAGACATCAGCCAGAAAGGTGTCACCCCCGATATTGCCATTGAATTGACTCAGTTAGAGAAAAAGCAACTAGCTAGTGATCCTAATTTGATTGGAACTAACCAAGATCCTGGCTATGCTAAGGCGATCTTAGTTCTTAATGGTGATCCATCTCATCCCATGGCAGTTAACTAATCTATCAGGGTGGCAACCAAATTTCAACTGCCACCCTTTTTTTTGATTGTCATGGTCATCGAGAACAGTTAACCTTGAGGGGAATGTTCAATATCAAAAAATTCCTATGTCAGAATCAGATCGGGCTGATTTACAGCCACGGAAACAATCACCCCCAACTATGGAAGAATGGCTGGCGATTATTTTGGCGATCGCAACCATGGGGTTTGTCTTCTTTTGGGTATTGGGAAAGGTCGAACCCAAAACCAGTTTTAGCTTACTCTCCGCTAAACCTGAAACTATCTCAGACCATCGCAGTTTAATCAATGTCTCTGATATAGTCCGTCAAGCATCCTCCAGCACAACCACTATAGCCTCCTCCCCAGACTCCCCAGAGTCTAAGTCTGAGCCCTCAAATACGGTCAGCAGCGAATCTACAGGATTTACACTAAGCTGGCTCAACTTAGAAGGCTTACAAATAGCCTCTCCAACTACCGAGTCAACTCCGGCGACTATTCCCTTATTGTCAGCACCCACAACAGAAGCGGAAACAACAACCACAGGTACAGATACAGACACAGACACAGACACAGAGGCGGCGGTGACATCACCCTCTGAAACTCCAACTACCACAGAAACCCCACCAGAAACCACAGACACAGAGGCGGCGGTGACATCACCCTCTGAAACTCCAACTACCACAGAAACCCCAGGGGTTCCCAGTCCACCTTTAACTACCGCCGAAACACCAGAAACCACAGACACAGAGGCGGCTGTAACTCCAGATTCGGCTACAACTATACTTGCTAATGTACCAGAGGAACACTGGGCGCGGGATTTTGTAGTTTATTTTGCTGAACATAATCAGGCGATCGGTTCAGAAGATGGTACATTTATCCCAGATCAGCCAGTCAGTCGGGGACAGTTTGCTAGTCAGTTGCAACAATCCCTCAAAACTGACAGAACTCAACCCGATATTAGGTTTCAGGATATACCCCAGGACTATTGGGCAAATCAAGCCATTCAAGAAGCTACCAAAATGGGTTTTCTCAGGGGTTATCCAGGGGAAGTTTTCCAGCCTAATCAAGAAATGACTCATACAGAGGTCGTCGTAGCTTTGGTAAGTGGTTTGGATTTACCTACCCCCAATAATCCCCAGGAAATTCTCACAGTTTACTCCGATGCTGATCAAATTCCTGATTGGGCTATTGGTCAAGTGGCGGCGGCGACTGAGGCGGGTTTGGTCGCCAGTCATCGAGATCGTAATACTTTTAATCCTAATCAATCAGTCAGTCAAGCAGAGGCGATCGTCATGATTTATCAAGTATTAGTGCGATCGGGTGACGCTGAACCTATTGAGTCAGATTACCTTATTACTCGTTAAATGTTGTGGGTTTCATACATCACCAATTAGCCTGCGTCAGAGATATAAGATTTTTCTGACGCATTTTTTTGACACCCAAAATAGTTAAATATTCCCCAATTCGAGATGTTCCCAACCGTGATATTTTTGCCCTGGTGCGCCTTTTGAAAGTCTATCTTGTATCCCCTGGTATATCTTGCACCCGCCCCCACCAGACCCATTAACCTAGTGAAACTCAATCTTTTCGGCTTCCCCGTCCAGATCTCAATCATTAGACATCAACCACCATATTTAAGCTACAATCATCACATTCCGTTAATAATTAACCATCATCCCCGATTGGTCTATGTCAGAAATTATCCAAATTCCCAAAAGTATCTGGATTATTACCCAAGATTCCCCTACCCCCTCAACATCCCCTGACACTCCTACAGAATCACAGACCCACCGGGTAGCAGTCCCGGCGCACAAAATGCAGCAAAATATGAGTCAATTTTTATTAGTAATTGGTGATGTATTTCTACAAGCGGAACAGCAAGCATTTCAAATGCAGCAAGCCTCTGGAAACTCCCAAAAATCTCCCATACAGCTTGACCAGGTGGAATTGTCTGTCAGAATTAATGGCAACGGAGAAGTTAGCCTCTGTAGTGATAACTTCGATCATGGGACTATCAAACTTACCTTTAAACGTCGCAAAACTTAACAAAACTTAACAAAAAATCGGCGCGTCGAGAGAGGTGGGGGGTTGACAACCGGGATGGCGATCGCTATAATTGTAACCGTGGGGGCAACATGGCTATACGCTTGATTTTTTATTCAACCAACCTTCAGGTAAAGCTATTATGATTCATCGCCCCCGAACTTAACAAAACTTAACAAAAAATCGGCGCGTCGAGAGAGGTGGGGGGTTGACAGCCGGGATGGCGATCGCTATAATTGTAACCGTGGGGGTAACATGGCTATACACTTGATTAAACAATCAACTAAGAATGAGTCGTCGCCCAAGTCAAGCCCAAAATTTCATAGAAAATCTGAGAAATGGAGTCACCCTAGAAATGGTGTTTATCCCTGGGGGAACATTTCTGATGGGTTCACCTGGGAATGAGGGTAATCAAACAGAAAAACCACAGCACCGAGTCACCATTGAACCATTCTTGATAGCGAAATATCCCATCACCCAGAAACAATGGCAACAAGTAGCCAGTTTTGCTAAACTCCAACGAGAACTGAAATGGTATCCCTCAGATTTTAAAGGGGAAAAACTGCCCGTGGAAAAAGTGTCCTGGTATGATGTAGTAGAGTGGTGTGGGCGGCTTTCCCAAAAAGTCGGTAGAGCCTACCGATTACCCAGTGAAGCTGAGTGGGAATATGCAGCGCGGGGGGGAACAACTACGGCATTTTATGTTGGGGACAGCTTAACCACGGATATAGCTAACTACTATGATCGCAAGGGAGTTTTCCGCCAACAAACCACCCCAGTTGATCAATTTCAACATGAGAACCCCTTTGGACTGTGTGATATTCACGGGAATGTTTTTGAGTGGTGTGCTGACCCATGGCATGATAACTATAACAATGCGCCGTCAGATGGTAGGGTGTGGGATAATCAGCAAATCTACGATAACTATCTTGAGAATTTAGCGGATTTGCTCAACAGCAATGAAGAAAGAGTGGTGCGTGGAGGTTCATGGGACACGGGTCAAGATAAGTGTCGTTGTGCTAACCGCTGGATAGCCTCTCCAGAATTCCCGTCGGTCTCCTACGGTTTTCGCCCCTGCTTATCAAGCCTTAATATGATTGAGGTTTCAGCGATCGCTTATGCTTATCAAAAGCACTCATAGTGCTAGTATCAAGTGCAAATGATACCCAGGATGTTGGCAGAGAGAGGTGCTAATGATGGATAACCTAGAATTCCTACTACAACGGGAAGGGGATAACACTTGGCTACCCCTGGAGTCTCCTGATGTTCAGGTGTTAGAAGGTCGGTATCGCATTGTTAGTCGTGGGTCCCATCAAGATCAGGAAATTGAAATTAGGATTGTCTATGATGCTATAGACGAAACCCCCCCAGTGCGCCGCATTAAGACGCTGAAAAGTTATATTAACTCAGAGGGTTTAATGGTGGTAATCCCCTATACTCGCCTCAAGCCAGGAATTTGGGAGTTTTCCTGTTCGCCAGATTTGCAGCAGGGACTGTTAGGAAATACTTGGCGTGCCACAATGAAACTACAGGTACTAGCCAACACTGATATTGACTCTGAGGAAATATTGGACGATTCCCCAGCCATTGAAGATAGTCTACAACAACAGACAGATGTGGAGTCGGTGACATCCACGACACCATCAGAAAAAACCAGTGATTCAAATCTGACAGACCTCTACCCTTGCGAAATTCAGCCCGAAACGAACCAAGAAACAGCGATCGCCATAAACGAAACCGCAGATTTGACCACAGAGGATATTTCTATAGAACTTATCCTAGAACGCGATAGCTATGTAGTCGAGTTTGGTAGCGCCGTTTTACTATCTGGACAGATTAGGATTAAATCAGACCCGGACTCTGACCCCGACATAGAAGCTATCACGTCTATGGTAGTTTCTAATCCTCAATTACAGATATGTTTGCGATCGCCTCAAGCCTCCGAAATTCTCTATGATGTTCGCCAACCCATACCACAGTCAGTTTTACCTGTGCCATTTTCCGCAGCTATTTATGTCCCCTTTGAATGCAAAACCCGATTAGTTTTGGGAGAAGTCGTTTTTTACAGTGATCAGCATCCCCCAGTCCGCAATTCTTTCAACATCACCATGTTGGTGGAACAGTTTTTAGACCCATTACCAGAGGAGCTAGAAATTGACTATGACCCAGACCAACCCCTAGTCGAAAATTCATCCTTAGCACTCCCAGCGGCTCATCAAACCCCCCTAGCCATAGTAAATAAAGAAACACAAGCCCAGCCGGTAAATCCCCAAGGCGAGCCTCAGATAGCCCTGGAATTGCCCAGCTTTGGTAACTTTATCTCTGATACCACACCACAGACAGAACCACATCCCTGGTCTAATATCCTTAACATCTCTTCTGGTTCAAATTCAGAGGCGATCGCACTCCCAGAAGTCAATCAAGAGCCCCCAGCATCCCCTAGCCTACCATTAACCACCYCTGCATCGGAAGGTTCACAGGACGAGGGTAGCAGCGGGTTATCAACTAATCTGGTTGAGATAGAGGATATTGTCAGAACCCGCTCCGACGAACCCGCCCCCCCTGA
>NZ_PKGG01000577.1:0-410 GCF_046480465.1 Arthrospira sp. PCC 8006 | reverse complement strand
ACAATACTGCGATGACCCAGAAACTCTAAAAATTTACGGATGCTTATGGTCGTTTTGTYCCCCGTGAATTTTTAGAGTTTCTGGGTCATCGCAGTATTGTTGATGTCGAGTTAGGGGATGCGGTGGAGCAAGAAATGTCCATCCTCTTCTCAGATATTCGAGATTTTACAACGATTTCGGAACAGTTAACCCCGGCTGATAATTTTAAGTTTCTCAATTCTTATTTAGGTCGCATGGAAGCGGCGATCGCTTATAATAATGGGTTTATTGATAAATATATTGGGGATGCAATTATGGCTTTATTTAGCAATAATGCGGATGAAGCCGTACAGGCGGGAATTTTGATGTTAAAAATGTTGGCTGCTTATAATCAACAACCAGTGGAAGCAGGCCGATCGCCGGTGAGAATT
>NZ_PKGG01000357.1:0-3312 GCF_046480465.1 Arthrospira sp. PCC 8006 | reverse complement strand
CGTTTTGATGCCGTCTACACTAATAAATGGTTGTAGGCGAAAATATTTAGCTATTCGGGCAAGTCTATTTTGAACAAACAAAGGATCTAATCCAGATGTATTAATTCGCAAATTACTGGACGTTATTTTTGTTAATCTTTCCACCCGATAAACACCAAGCAAATAATCGATCGCCCTCTCTTCAGTATTACAATTCCGCCACTCCTCAACATCAATCTGCTGATAAGCAAGACTCGTAACCGCCAAAAACAACGGTTGACGAATGAAATCGACAATCTTTTCCGAACCCTTGATACTCTCCCAAAATTCCCCTAGATTGACCGAGGCAAAATAATGCCGAATTTGCTCATTCGTCAAATCCTCCAAGCAAATCGCCCCATTTAAGTGCAACATCTCCTCATAATCTTCATACTCTTCCTTGCGACTGCACACCACCAAATGTAATGGCGAAAACTCACTGCTTAAAAACTGACTAATTGCCTGGACACACTTCGCCTGACGTTCCGATCGCAATTCATCCAACCCATCCAACAACAGCACTAACTCCTTCTCCCGAAGCCACTGTTCTCCCATCTCCTGACTCACTCCCTTACTCATAAGCTGAGAGAGAACCCACTCCTTAATCGAAGGGTCATATTTTTCCCGCTCTCCAAAGGGTAAAAACTTACGTTTCGTCACCTCTTGCCAACTCGAAAGCTCCAAAATCACCGGAATCGGGGCATCGCTATTCCCTTCTGCCCGCTCAATCAAGGCTTCCGCTAACTCTAATAACGTGGTGGTTTTTCCGCCCCCCGGTTTGCCCAAAATCAGGAACTTGCCGGAAATTGTGGGATTATCAAACACATCCAGAATCGTCGTCTGGGGGGGTAACTGAACACTGCGCTGTTCCCCCACCTTCACCGACATATCCCAAGGGCGTTGCACCTGCTGGGGTTGCTGTTCCTTGCCCAAATTCAGCCGCAACGCCGCCCGGTGGATAGACTGGGTTAAACGGCTTTCTACCTCGGTTCGCATCTGAGTCAATACATTTTGACGTTGGCGATACTCCTGTTTAGATAACTGTCGCCCCCCCGGTTGATTGTGCAGCGACTCGAACCCCTGCCGCACCTCTTGACGAAATTCCGTCACTTCTTGGCGCAACTCCTCTAGGCGTTCCTCTAGGCTTTGTAGCAATTCGGTGATGGTGGTTTCCATCACCCCCAACTGGTGACAAACTTCCGCAAAACCCGAATCAATCCGGCGGGAAATATCGTTAAAAAATGCCTGCTGCTGGGCAACCGTTCCCCGTAACTGGGTTTCTAATTCCTGGAACTGTTGCAGGATTTGGCTGAATTCCTCCGCATTCATCCCCCCTTGACTGGCTTGCAGTTGACTCAGTTGTGCCTGCATTCGGGTGAGTAATTGCAAGGTTAATCCGGCAAAGGCTTTACCATCATTAGCAAAGTCTTCCTTGAGGGTTTCTCGCAAGGCTTTGGGGAAGGTGGTATGCAGTAATTCGGCGACATTTTGACGCACCTCTGGGGGCATGGCAAACCCACCCCCTTTACAAGCAGCCATGTTGAGGCGGATGAAAATATCCCCCCATTCTGTAGCGGTGAGGTTGCCTTGTTGGGTGAGTTGGTATTCTGCCGGGGTGAGGAATTGGTCGAGTTTGGCTTCTCGCAGTTCCGGGTAACGTTGCGGGGTGAGTTCCTGTTGGGCAATGTGCAGCCAGTTATCCTTAGCTTGGGCGGCAATTTTTTCGAGGTGTTGGCGGGTTTTGCCGCGCTGTTGTTTGGCGGCGAGGGTAATGACAGCAGCTATGGCTTTTCCCACCGCCTTGGTTAAGTCATGATTTTCTAGGGAGACTCCCCCCTCTCCTGCGTCAAGTAGCGCATCGATCGCATTAGCCGTATTCCCCGCCGCCACATTCCCTAGGGCAGTTGCTAAGATGGGACCCAAGACCATTCCTTCTGCCGCCACGAGGGGGGGAAATGCCAAGCTACCCAGGACGCAGCCGCCACTAATGGTTAATTTGAGGATATCTCGCCCTACAGCCATTGCTACTATGATGATTCAAATGACGGTTTTTGTCCGTTCATGAATCCTGGCGATCGCCACCCCCTAGGTGATAGTCTCCCCAAGGTTTCTCATATTTATGATACCATGGTGACTGGCAATAGTCAATCCTGAGAAATTGATTTAAACTCAGCAGAAATCTTGACCAAAACCCGATTTTGCCATACTTAGTCAACCTGACCCTGGCTACTAAGATTTAAGGGGGATATTTCAGTTCAGGAAACATAACCATGATTTGAGTTATTTCAGATTACCTAACCACCAGATGCCAAGATTAGGGAAATTAACAATTCATATCTGGTAATCTTTATCCACAATCCTAAATGGTAGTAGTGAAGTTATGAAAATTGCGATCGCTCAAATTAACCCCACTGTCGGTGATTTAACAGGTAATGCTCAACTAATTCTGGAAGCAGCCCAGTGGGCTATTAACGAGGATGCTAGTTTACTCCTCACCCCCGAATTAGCCCTAATTGGCTATCCCCCACGAGACCTATTAATCCGCCCCAGTTTTATTAATGCCGCCCAACAACAACTCGAAAAACTCGCCCAACAACTCCCCGTAGAATTAGCCGTTTTAGTCGGGACAGTTTCCCCGAATCATACCGCCAGCCAATTGGGTGGTAAACCCCTCTTTAATACAGCAGCATTATTAATGGGTGGTGAGATTAAACAGATGTTCCATAAACGTTTACTCCCCACCTATGATGTCTTTGATGAACATCGCTATTTTGAACCCGCCCCAACCAGTGATTTTTTCACACTCAAAAAACCTCGGTCAGAGGAGATAGTAAAAATTGGGGTGAGTATTTGCGAGGATTTGTGGAATGATGAGAAGTTTTGGGCACAGCGTAACTATAGCTGCGACCCCATGAAAGATTTAAGCGATCGCCATGTTGATTGGGTAGTAAATTTGTCCGGTTCCCCCTATCGCGCCGGTAAACAAAAATTACGAAAAGCCATGCTAAGTCACAGCGCCCGCCGCTACGGAATTCCCATTATTTATAATAATCAGGTTGGCGCTAATGATGACCTCATTTTTGATGGCTGTAGCTTAGTGATTAATGGCTCAGGAGATGTAGTTAAAAGTTTAGCCGCTTTTCAGACCGATTTACAAATAATTGAATGGGATTTTAACACCTCTACTTTTGTCGGTGATTCTGCGAATATTGAGGATACACAATTACTCGATTCAGATGACGAGATTTGGCAGGCTTTGGTTTTGGGCGTGAAAGACTACACCCGAAAATGTGG
>NZ_PKGG01000509.1:0-659 GCF_046480465.1 Arthrospira sp. PCC 8006 | reverse complement strand
ATTGCTCACGGCGAATATTGTATTGTTAATAGCAGTGATTATGTGGAATTACATCAAGAAATTATTGCCATGCTGGATATATTTCGCAATCAAATAGAAATTTCTGCAATTGAAGGTAAATTTAGGAAAGTACGCCCTTAAATCCTAGTATAATTATATCATATATATGTTTGATTAACTTTTATGGGAAAATCCCTGTTTTAATTCGATCGCACATTCGGCTAGTGCTTCCTGTCCTTGACTGATAAATTTGGCTAAATTAATGAAAGCATGAATGGTTCCTGAATAGCAAGATATTTTGACGGGAACTCCGGCTTTTTGGAGGCGATCGCCATAAGCCTGTCCTTCATCCCGTAGGGGGTCTAATTCCGCAGTGATAATCAAAGCGGGAGGCAAATTTGATAAATCTTCGGCTAACAGGGGGGAAGCATAGGGATTATTTTTATCAGCAGGGTTGGTGATATAAAAACTACACAAATGCCTAATATCATCGGTTCTCAGAAAGTAATTTTCGGCAAATAGGCGGCGAGATTCGCTGTCAATTTCTACCTGAGTTATAGGATAAATTAACAATTGATAAACTAGGGGGGCTAGTTTTTTATCTCGCCGTTTTAAGGCTACCACCGCCGCTAAATTTCCCACCGCACTTTCTCCCCCCA
>NZ_PKGG01000182.1:0-10946 GCF_046480465.1 Arthrospira sp. PCC 8006 | reverse complement strand
GGTTATATGATTCAATGAAAAAACAAGACGATATCAGAGAACAGGAAACCAAAAAAGTACAAGAATTATTGAAAAAAGACTTTCCTGATATCAAGATAGAAACCGAATTGATTGACGGCGATAACCCACTAAGAGGGACTTTGTAATGGTTGCCAGAAGTGCAAGAATGCTAAGGAGTACTCGTAGCTTGTCTAGCCGTCAAACCCGTAGCAGTATAGGTAGGAATGGCGTTAGACAAGTTAATTTAGCCCAGAGAACATCTACGGGTTGGTTTGGCACATTATGGGCAAAAGTTTTGGAGGTTGGCTATGGGAAGGAATTACTAAGTTTTTATCTAACTTTAGCTTTGAGAAAGTAGCGACATTTATTACCTCTAATTGGGACAGCTTTTGGAATTTTAATTGGAATATTAGCGATAGTGATATTGATAGAAACATCCAAAATATTGCCGGACAATTTATAACCACCACGGCTGGGTTTTTAGGTAATATGGCTGGGAAATTAGTATGTGGTGTTTTACCAGTAGCAGGTCTTGCATTTCTCAATAAAGCGGCCGCTATGCATGTAGCATTAAGCAAGGGGCATGAAATGCTTATGGAAGTATCTACAGCTGTCGGTTCATACGTTAAACAGTCATTTAACATGGCTATGAAAGCAATAGCATGGACGTTATTTAAACACGGTAGACGGGTTGTTAAAATGTTTTTAGATAAAAGTCCTTCAACACTTGCAACGGCTATTGTTTCAATGGTTACTGCTGGTAAAGGAACGATTGAAAAGTGGGGTGACGAAAAAGGTGAAGAATGGAGTTTCGGTAAACAGAGAAGGGAAGCTAGGGAGAAATTACCAGAAAGCTATGACGGAAATATTAACACTATTTGGAACCAAGACAGTTCCGAGGAATTCGGGGATGAGTTTAGCGAGAACTGTAAAGAGGCTATTGTGTTAGTCGCTCAAGGTTTAGATGAATATATGGCATTACAAAGAATAGCAGAAAATAGACAACAACAATTAGTTAACGCGGTTATAAAAAACAATGGATAAAGATTTAGACTAGTGTCAAGCCTGCGTAATTTACCGGAAAACGTAACTAATGCTTGGGCTCAAACTGAAATACTAGGAAATAGAGATATAGGGCAATTTGTAGGGTCAGGTGATTTTCCGGAAATCAGTACGTCAGCTAATCTTAAAATACAGTTAACTTTGGTTTTGTACAACTACGAAAAACCTCCATATTGGACTAAAAATAGGCGGTCAACACTGCAAAAAACTCAAATAGAGTTACCGTCGGTTAGTAGGGATAAAATTACATGGGATAGGTTACAAAGGATATTTACTCAACCCAGTCAGCATTTACTAAAGAAAATATTAAAGTTAATTGCACTATAAATAATGGTAGAAAGTTTGCGTTTTTTATTAATGAATTTAGTAAGAATGAGGCAGAAAATATCTGTCAACAATTAGTTGATTTAACTGACGCTAAAATCGTGTATCCTATTACCTTCGAGGAAAGGAAAGGTTTTGGCGGTAGGGAAAATGCGAAAAGAATCAAAGAGAGCAAAATGTATATCAGTGAAGTGAAAATACTTAACTGGGAATTAATTGATAAATTTGAACAAGCTAAAATCGACTTAGGTGAAAGTAGTGCCTTGGCGATGTATCAAGACCCTAGAAAAACCCAAGTCAAAATTCCTCTACATTTCCAGAGAAAACCTAGTTGGGTTGATAATGCCATACGGAAAGCTACGAGGACATCGTTAGAGTTAAAAACTGGAAATCAACCCCCAACTACAACCTAATCATTCAGTCATATCAGTCACTAACTATCATCCACGATGAAAGAGATTACGAACATACTTAGACATGGTTAAACTGGTAGTTAGCGTAATGTTGGTATTGGTAGCGTACCGTCGCGTTTAACTCAAAAGCTGCTACATATATGTAGCTTCTGTTGAAAGAACCATAGCAGCCACAATCAGCAAATACACTGCTATAGTCTAGGTATTGAATAAAATCAAGGTGAGATTATAGCTACTAAGAAAACGCTAGGTGCTGCGACACTGGAAAACCAATTACTTGAAATTATTGAGCCAACCCAACGAATGCAATCGACTGCAAGTAATAATCCTGATGGTGCAACCGTAGTCACTGCTTATACCCGAAATATGGCTACAGGTCTCGTAACTGTTTCATTGTCAATTCCAACAGACGATGTTTTAGACCCTACTGACGGCAGTATTGATGTAATAGCTACAGAGCTATTTGTTGATTAATAGATATCGGGTAGGCACTAATATCATCGTTTTACCTACCCTGACTTAAATCATGTAGAACAAGAGAGTTATTATGCCTTTAAGCGACGCATTTAACAGAGACAAAGAAGACTGGGTAGAAAAGTTAGCCACAGCCAAAGGCTCACATTTAGGTCGTAGTCTAGTAGTTGAAGTTCCAGTAGATGCAACTTCAAAAATAGGCGTACCTATGCCTATGCTTTGACTCCACGTTTTAAGTGGAGGGTCAGTATCTAATGAACCAACGGCCGTCAGGAACTTAACCATTTGGACACCACCTGTTAGGAATACTTCCACGCCTAATACTAACAGACGTAATATCATAAAAGGCAGTCGGGTAAGAGCATACAAGAAGGCTGAATACACTCGTTTCTTTGTTGAGGCCCCGGTTAATCCTGGCTATTGGCGTAAATACACCCAAACACGGGTAGGCGAAAAAATACTGAGATTTATCAGTATTAAAGCACCTCCTATCGTTTCTGTTAGTGGCTTGTTATATGTATTTGCTCACTATTTTACTATCAAGCCAGCATCATTAAGAACCTATAACAGTATGTTCAGAATTCCTAGCAGCGATGGGCTGGCCCTAGCTAACCTGGGTGAATTAACTGTTGAGAGAAGTGAAGCACCAAACCAAGTACAGGGTGATCTTCCTGCTAATGCTCCTGTTAAGTCACCTGGCAGTAAGAGTCAGAAAAAATAAACCGCCAAAAAGTAGACAAAGAGAATTGACCACTATATAAAAAAATAGTGGTCTTTTGTTTGAGTTGTATGTGGCGATAATTTAAACATTTCACAATTATGGTATAAAGTCAATAATTCTTTTATTTTTTGGGCTTAGATATTTCTGATTTATTTATAAGTATTAATTAGGTTAAAAATAATAATCATAAACAACCAAAAATATTAAAAACAGTGATTTCCAACTCAATAACTCAATCGTATTTTTTAAAAATGATTTTGTCAATGAGTTGAAAATAACTGACAGATGCGTAAAAACCAAAATACATTAGTAGACCAAAATACCGCTATTTACCAGATTGACAAAGACAGCGTAAAAACCAAGGATACACATGGACTCTCACCTAGTGAATATCTGGCAATCTTAAAAAGGTTCAGCAACTTTGCCGGATTTCTTGACCAGGTAGTTCCTTATCTGCCATATCCCAAAACATCACCTATCTACACATTAAAAGAAAAGTTAGTGTTTGCATCTGTAACGGACGAAAAGGACTTTAATCTGGAATTAACCTACTCTGAGATTATCGCGTTAAAGAATAGCATTAAAGCTATTCTAACTCTGATTAAACTTGGTGGTGGTGTCAAGATGCCACGTAAAGTTTCTGGTGCTATTGCTGACGATATCGCTGCCTTGGAGGGTCACTTTTTTAATCTCTCCGATAATCATGTTGGCCCGGATATCCCTGAGTTATCAACCGACCCTGACCCATTTTCAGTCTGGCTTCAGGGTTAATCCCTAACAGTCTAATTACAGCAGTCTAATTGGGAAATAGAAAAGGCTACCCGTAAAAAGGTAGCCAATACACCAAACATCGAGGACTATCACCATGATATCAAAGCACTGGAAAGAAGTGCAGTTAAATCTCAGGAATATTAAACTTGACCCGTTGATGTATATGGGAATGTCGTTTGCTATAAAGGTTCCTAACTATGCAGGAAGAGGAAAACTTCAATGGCAATTAACAGCCGTTAAATTTTACCATGAATTTCTGGCTTATTATGTGGGAAAAATCATGAAAAAATTAATCCCATTACGCCCAGATAAAATTGAGGAAATTCTCAATAAAGCACTTGAATATTGCCGGGAAGAATGGAGGATTTATCAAGCTGAATCTGGTGGCGATAAAGAGGAGGTAAATAATGATGATTAACAAGTATCACGCCAAAGGATAATATGATGAGGGCCATTACTTTGCATCAACGCTAGAGAGCAAGGTGTATCACCTACTCAAAAAGTATGATGACAACCTATCAATACACCCCCGATTAACTTTGGTTGATCACTGTAATGATTGGAAGTCAATTACATGGAAGCCAGACTTTTATAGTCCAGTTTTCAACCAATACATCGAAGTAAAGGGAACGCTAACAACCGAGTTTAAACTCAAGATGCAATTGCTTAATTACCTTAATCCCGGAATGATTGAAGATATTTGGTTTGTCACTCGGAACAGGTCTTATCGTTGGCCAGGTATTTATTTAATGAATATCGATGAGTTCCAACGACATCTGAAAGCAC
Organism: Arthrospira sp. PCC 8006; assembly: GCF_046480465.1. Taxonomy (NCBI): domain Bacteria; kingdom Bacillati; phylum Cyanobacteriota; class Cyanophyceae; order Oscillatoriales; family Microcoleaceae; genus Arthrospira; species Arthrospira sp. PCC 8006. Next base: position 6,395 of record NZ_PKGG01000182.1, on the reverse strand, counting down.
AATAATTTAAGTTAATAGGAGAACAGCAACCGTGATAAATCTACACTATAAAGGCATATTTAGCCTCAATGGTGAACTTGTGCAAAGCCATTATAAACCCCATAAATTTGACCAAAATACAATCATTGTGGCTTATCAAGTCTTGACACATATTGAGGAACACAAAACACCTGAATTCAAGAATATTACCTATCAGGTAATGGGTAGTTACAGACCACGTGGTGATTATCAAGGCTCTGCAATTATTAAGCTAACTAAACAATCACAGTTTAGAGTTCAGCTATCCGGTAATCCAATGTTTTGGTATGGTTGTCGCCAAATTGCAGCCAGAATCAAATCACCTAACACAATCAACAATCAACAATTAACTAAGGAAGAGTAATCATGAGTATTGGATATTACGGTAAAAGAGATGACGATAAATTCGCGTTTTGTAGTGCAGTTAAATCTGGAGAATCAGGCACATTCCTAGTGATTAGTCAAGCATCCGAATTAATTTACCTCACCTATGGATATTCGGGAAAGGTGTATCAGGTGATTTTGCTAACTTCAATGATAGGGATTGGAGTTATTCCAAAGGTGATGAAGAATTATTAGCTGTCAGGTTTTTTATTGAAAAATACGAGACTGAATATAACGGCAAAAAACGATAATACACCCCTACAATGCTAGAACTTGCATTGCTTAAAATAATAGAAAGTGACGCAATGCTTACAGACGGTTCTGTGATGTTTACAGCAACAATAAACTTAGGGCAATCATCAGTCATACCTTCTAACAGGATATTAGAAGGAAATATCGGAGATGATAATTTCAACTCTGACATTTCTAATATCTTCTATATTGAGGATATAGAAGAATTTGATGAACGGGTAGCTAATTACTCTATCGCTGATATTGACGCTTTCATTGAATCCAAAACCCAAAAAATGGTGGCTTTGGTGGTAAACCGAAATACAAAACCTTTGAAGAAAGGCTAACAGAAGGGGCTAAGGTTTTGGATTGTGACCCTAGCTTTGATAGCCTTTATAACAAGGTTAAAAAACTTGATTCTGATGTCTTGATAGCTTTAATTGAGTTACTGCGATTAATGTAGTCACAAATAATCCCCCCTAAAATTTTAGGGGGGATAACCACCATACCATGTCAGCAATACAAGAGCGATAGGAGTGTACCATGTCCGACGACTATATCGATTATAGGCTAATCAGAAGCCAAATGTCATCTGAACTTGACGAAATAATCACGGATGGCAATTTAGGTAAACAGATAGAATCGGTGTGTAGGGCTGTCTGTGTTCTGCCATATCCTGATATCCAATTCCCTATTGTAACCTCGTTTATAGCGTCTCCAGTAACCCTTATGAGTACAGCAGGAATCCTGTTCCTTTGGGGGTCTAGTGGTACTGGAAAGTCACAGATAGCTACTATTGCGGCTTCACTGTATCGCACCGACACAGTGTTAGCTAACAGCACATTTGCTTCACTGAGAAACAAGATACAACACGAACGCTTTTATGACCCCCTTCAATGTGAATTTGAGAAAAATTTTATATTGGTATGGGAAGATATCACCCCCCAATTTATTAATTGAAAATGAAAATATGCTTTCACTGTTTAAAGTCTTAAACAGGAAAAATAGTCGAATAACAATTAGCAGCCAAACACCCGGTCACAACATGATTTTTAATGCTTTCGCTTTAAAAGTAATTAACTCAATACATCCTTTATGGACGTTTTGGGAACTTAACGAACTTAAAATAAGGATGTTTCCTATGTGGTTTAAAAAGAGACAATCAATGACAAGTTAAGAATCTGCAGGGAATCAATTTGAATTGTCAGAACTTTCGGATATTGAGGATATAAATCTTGGTAATATATCATCTCGCTTAGAAATTTTTTGGAGAGATATGAATAATTGCACTAATTACGCTAAAACCAAAAGAGGACTACAAAAAAGGAAACAAGATATAGCTAACTACAGATTATCCATTGATGTAATTGCTACTCATTCAATGATATACAAAACATCAATAGATAATTAAATCAAAGCATTTAACCGTTACTGGGAATTAGCAGAAACCAAAATATTCGCAGTATCTAGCGGAACAGAACAATTCTTAGACCATTTTATCGCTCCAAGTATTGAGAGCAAAACTAAGCAAAATAAGCCAGCCACAAAAGCAGGTTTTCCTGAATTAATCGAACCATTTACAGACATTGATCCTAAGACTCTGAAGATAGCCATAGAAACCGCCAAAAATGATGGTTATTTAGATTCAAGGGTTACTGTTAATGAATTAACCAATTTCATGAAAAACAGAGGATATCACATGATTAATGTCAACGGTAAAAACCTGTGGAAGCAAATCATTTGACTTCCAATTAGTTCATTGACCTAGGAGAATAACACAATGATGGCAGATATCAACAATCAGATGTTTGTGAAGTTTAATACTATGGTAGACAGTTTAGTTTACAACATTAATAAAGAAGATGGTTTGGCTACATTAAAGTCAATACTAGATGATTGCGAAAAAGAATTAACCATTACTGAACTTAAAAAGCAATTGCTGATTAAGGAACTGAATTACACAAAGCACTTAATAGATAAAGTCCAGTAAATACCCGTCCGCGATGACGGTAAACTACGGCAAACAACACACTAATAGGATAAAACCATGACAATTGACTTGGGTAAACTACTTAACCCAAATACCTATCTTAGTGATAGGTTAAGCAGCAAGCTAGTCTCTATATTGGACGCTGTAGAACTTGCCGATTGTCTTACACAATTTGATGAATGTCGTCTGTTGGAGCTTGAAAGCACTTTTCTGGTTATGCACAATTCCTTGATTACAGCAATCAATTAATTGTTGGACTAAAAAATCAAGCAATACGAATAAGAAAATGACGATGAGTTTTAATCATGCCATAAATCCTCAAGTAAGTTAAATAATTTCGTCAAAACAGGAAACACAAAACCATGAACTAAGAACAAGCAAGGTTAATGGTGATCGCGGAATTAGCACGTGATATTTACGCTCAAATGATGTCACGATATATCCCCTACGCTAACCAAGATACCAGGATGAAATTAGCCGAAATAGCTCATAACGCCGCTGTTGATTTTATGACGGTACAGAAAAAATGGGTATCGTCTCAAGAGACAGTTATTCAACCAGTATCATTTATGTCCGACTTTAGTGGCAATGGTTACAGTAGCGATATCTTTATGGGGGGTGACTTCAATGCCTAAGTTATTACCAGTAATCAGCCTACATACTGGAAATTTCAGCAATTTTCTACAGGGCCCCGGTGGAACTTGTGTAGAACTAGATACACCCGAATGGTTTGACTACCTGAGAAAAAACAAGTCATTCTCTGTTGAGTTAAACGGCAAAAGGTTTACGGCTTGCAAAAAAACATCTATCAACAATTTCGCGTACTGGAACCTGAAGGGCTGGGACGGTAAAATCAACCATCACATCTATATCGGAAAATCTGACCAGACTACCAACGAAAAGATTCAACAAGCTGCTATAGCTATGTTTTATCGGTGTAACCCTAAACAAGCGTAAACCCTAACAGCTAACAGCTAACAGCTACCCCAATAACTTAAATGGCCCCCTATGGTTTCTAACTGCAGGGGGTGTCTATGTATTTTTTCATTTACATAATGTAAATACATTATGTAACTTCTAAAATATGAATGCCTACCCTATCATGTCCAGATATTACCCAGAACTAAGTTACCCCCAACAGATAGCTTTACCTACAACCTACGGCTAAGATTTTGGGGGTGAACTGATTATGTTGGTATCGGTTTCTGCTCGGTAATTGTCACCAGTTGAAAAGTTGTTTAGGGGTATCGGGTTGGTTCCGGTAGATGATAGTTCATAGTTTCCCCTCACCGGAGATTATGAATCAGACCCATAGATAACCTTGCGAGCGATCGCCACCATACTTTCATAATCTGATACTGAAAGGCGGTCTGATATCTTTGTACATTGATAGGTGTATCTTTGATAGCTTGGGGAATTATCTTCTGCTGTTGTCGTGGTTGATTTTGAAACATATCCTCCCCCCCAACCGGAACAAACACTCTTGGGGGTGCGACCGACGTGATAGCAGTCAATGGTGAGGAACGAACCGATAGGCTTGCTATTGACGGGTATCACAAGGGAGTTACCCTATCGGTGTTTGGTTGGGGGGTGGTATGGGTATTTGACAGATTGATTAAGTTGTGCTTATTGACTGAGTAATCATCCTATTGACAGAATTATTTTCCTGTGCTAGGACTAGATTGTGAGTAATATCTGAGTAATTAGGTACGACTATCGGGTTAAAGCAATTCCCGCGATAGTAGTCAGGATAAGGGTTTAAGTTAAATCGGGATGACAGGATTTGAACCTGCGACATCCTGCTCCCAAAGCAGGCGCGCTACCAAGCTGCGCTACATCCCGTTGTACTCAAACCTCTCCATTATAGATCAGCTGACACCTATATGTCAATAGGCATTGGATGATATCAGCAATTCTCATTTGAGAAAAAAGCGACTCAAGGACGGAAAATGGGGTACTGTAAGGACATCCAAGAGCCAATAGGGTCAGAGCCGTTGGAAAAACATGAGTTGTTTGACACAATCGTCAGTTCTTTTCGCCAGCGTTTGTCCTCGTTACCGGACAAGCCTACTGGTAAGAATAGCCACTATGGGATGGAAGACGCAGCCAATCGCGCGTTTAGTGTGTTCTTCACTCAAACCCCATCATTCCTTGCCTATCAACGCACGATGGAAGGCAACAAAGGCAAGAGCAATGCTCAAAGCTTGTTTGGGGTTCATCAAATTCCCGGCGACAACCACATCCGGGATTTTTGGGCGACAGTGTCACCAGACCACATCTTTCCGGTCTTTGAGGATATCTTGCCGGTGCTCGAAGTCCAGGGGCAGTTGGTAAAATTCCGTTCTATTGCCAACAGTCTGTTAGTGGCGTTGGATGGGACTGAATATTTGAGTTCGGAGAAAATCCACTGCCCCCAGTGCTCGACACGCACCTATAAGTCTGGGGCAACCCATTACTTCCATGGGGTGGTGACTGCGGTCATCGTTTGTCCAGGACAAAAGCATCTGATTCCCTTGGTTCCTGAATTTATCGTGCCCCAAGATGGTCATGACAAGCAGGACTGTGAGACGGCGGCAGCCAAACGGTGATTATCGCGGCAAGGGGAACGTATCAGTAGATGGAACGTTACGGTCTTAGGGGATGACCTGTATTGTCACCAACCCTTGTGTGAGCAATTTCTAAAGCACCAACTCAACTTCATCCTCGTCTGTCGTCAGGAGTCCCACACCACCCTCCATGAACACCTTGATGGCATTGAGCTACCCACAGTCACAACCCTTGGTTGGACCGGGAAAGTCGAGGAAACCTATACCTACCGCTATCTCAACGCCGTGCCCCTCAGAGACAGTGATGATGCCCTGTTGGTCAACTGGTGCGAACTCACCGTCACCACTGCCGATGGCCAGGTGAGCTATCACAATGCCTTTGCTACGAATTATCCCCTCAGTGAGGAAAATGTCGCAGAAGTCGTGCTGGCAGGGCGAACCCGGTGGAAGGTGGAAAATGAAAACCACAACACCCTCAAGACCAAGGGCTACAATCTGGAACACAATTTCGGCCATGGTAAGCAGCATCTTTCCTCTTTACTGGCAACCCTTAATATCCTCTCTCTGCTCTTCCATACCTTCCTCGAACTGAGTAGGGGTCGAGAGAGATGTCGCCATCTCCCCCTCCCATACAAAACCGTACGTGAGACTTTCACCTCATACGGCTCCTAGCCTGACTGTGTTATGGTCGAAAGAGAAGTCACCTTCCCCAACTCCAATTGAAAACCGTGCTTGCGAGTTTCCCAGCACACGGCTCCTGATGTAGATACCCTATTTGTCAGTAGGAACAGGGCTACGACCCCCCGCTTTGTAACCTCAACTTTAGGAGCTATATACAACCTCGTAGTCTTTAAACTCGCACTCGTCATAAAACTCTTAATTGTCGCGGTCTCTATATCCACACCGTGGCTAGTGGGCATATCCTAACCATTACAGTTAGGCATTAGCTTTCAGCCACATCCTTTCCCCTTAAAGGTATACGCTTACACTTTTCACTACTGTGCAGGTACATCCTGCCGAGAGCCTAAAAGGGGTTTAAACGTTCCGTTTATACGGGCATTCCATCTTTAGACTTGTCCTGTCCACCGGGGTAATTTTAAAGGTCTGTGTAGGTAGTAAAGAGAAACCCCTACTTTTCCCCTTGCTCTTTTGAGCGCAGCGTGTCAACCTGTTTCGCTACCTTCTTATGACGGTGGTTCAAGTCGGAACATTCAGATTTCCTTAGT
>NZ_PKGG01000335.1:0-3754 GCF_046480465.1 Arthrospira sp. PCC 8006 | reverse complement strand
TGCAACAATATTATTGCGGGCTTATATGAATGCTCTCCCCTAGTTTACCTACAATAAACACCCTAAGCCAAAACCTTAACCCGTCTATTAGGGGTAATCATCCCGTGCKGRMCTCAGTACCCSTAWAAATTGGAGACTTGTCTAGCGGTATGTAGGTATCGGTTTCGATGGTAAGGCAATTCCCTAGGATTATGTAGGTATCAGCGAGAGATGACGAAACAAGTTACCAGTTGAAAAGTTGTTTAGGGGTATCGGGTTGGTTCTGGTAGATGATAGTTAGATTATGCGATCGCATTTTGTTGGTAGTGAGTAGGCTCCTCAATATTTCACYAATAATCTGACTACCCCTATGGGTTTTGAAATTTRAGCCATACCCTCCCCCTAACCGAAACAAGCACTATTGGGGRAACKRACNGATGTGATAGCAGTCAAYRGTGMCGCWAGGAACCGCTAGGCTTGCTGTTGACGGGTATCACGAGAGAGTTACCCTATCGGTGTTTGGTTAGGGGGAGATAGTAGGCATTTGACAGATTGATTAAGTTGTGCTTATTGACTGAGTAATCAACCTATTGACAGAATTATTTTCCTATGCTAGGACTAGATTGTGAGTAACATTTGAGTAACTAGGCATAGTTATTGGGTTGAGTAATAACCCGCTATCGCTGTTAGGATAAGGGTTTATAGTTAACACGCTCTGATGGTTGTTAACCATGGGAGGGGCGCAATGGGGGGAAGATCAGTTGGATTAATGTTAGCAGGTAAAATAGCCAATGGCTTCTTCTGATTATTCTTCTGGTTCGAGTCGATCGCATAAATCAGGTTTTTCTTCGGGTCGTCTCAGTGAAGCCAAAGGGGGCCGAATCAAGAAGCGATTCTCGTTCCGAGGCGCTGGGCGATCGCCAGGTTCTGCTAGTGTTTACCATCCCCCGAGAAATAAACCACCATTAGGTTCTAGGAGATCTTCGAAGGGGGAGGGCGGACCGATTAAGTCAGTAAAATGCACTCCCTTTCGGCTATACCTGGTGTGGTTAATCCTACTGGCGGGAATTTTGGGGCTGGTAGTGCAACTGTTTCGTCTGCAAATCATCGACGGTCCTTTTCTGAAAGAAAAAGCTGAATATCAGCAACAACAGCGTTCTCTACCGTTTATTCCCCGTCGTCCGATTAGCGATCGCAATGGTACAATTCTGGCTTTTGATCAGCAGGTATATACCCTATATGCTCACCCAGTTTTGTTTAAAAGCCCACCAGAGGAAATCGCCCAGCAACTAGCGGGAGTAGTGGTTAATCCGGATCTAAGCAGCCCCACGGCTCAGGAATTGCTGAATTTATTTAATTTAGCCCAGAGTGGTCTAAAGGTAGCTGATAGTTTATCAGAACAAATGAGGCGGAGGATTCTCCGATTACAGATTGATGGCTTAGAATTAATTCCTGAGCGGCGGCGACTTTATCCTCAACAAAATTTAGCTGCTGATATTGTCGGTTATGTAGACAAAGAAGGCCGAGGTCAAGCGGGAGTTGAGTATAGTCAGGAAAACCTGCTTAAACGCAGTATGCCTTCCCTGCTGTTTCAAAGGGCGGTAAATGGCGCATGGGTTCCCTCTCAACTGGCTGGGGGTTTCATCCAAATGGATGACCTAGAATTGCGGCTAACCATTGATTCTCGTATGCAGCGCATTGTCCGCAGCGCCCTAGCTGAACAGGTAGAGGCTTTTAAGGCGAAGCGGGGAACTGTGATTGTGATGGATGCCGAAGATGGTTCTATACTTTCGTTAGTGAATGAGCCTTCTTATGATCCCAATCAATACTATAACTTTGACAAGGAACTATTTAAAAATTGGGCTTTGACGGATTTATACGAACCCGGTTCTACCTTTAAGCCGATAGCAGTGGCTTTAGCTTTGGAGGCTAAGGCGATCGCACCAGATAGTTACATTAATGATGAGGGTAGCATTCAGATCGGCCCTTGGACTATCTCTAATGCCGATTATAGTTCCGCAGGTGCTAGGGGGAATGTGTCGATTACGGATATCGTCAAATATTCCAGTAATATCGGCATGGTGCGGATTGTGCAACGCCTGGACCCAAAAGTTTATCATCAGGGTCTACAGCGCCTAGGTATGGGGAAAGCCGTTAATGTTGACTTACCCTTTGCGGCTACTGGTCTGCTGAAAAGTGCAGAGGATTTTGTAAATGTACCCATTGAGATTGCTACCAGTTCCTTTGGCCAGGGATTATCAATTACTCCTCTGCAATTAGCTCAAATCAATGCTACCTTAGCCAATGGTGGTAAGTTAGTGACACCCCATGTAGTACAAGGGTTGTTTAATAGTCAGGGACAGTCCTACTTACAAACTTCCATCCCCCAACCGGAACAGGTTTTTTCCTCCGAAACCGCCCAAACCGTTTTAGAAATGATGGAAACTGTAGTGACTGATGGCACTGGTAAAAATGCCCACATTCCCGGATATCGCATTGCTGGAAAAACCGGAACTGCTCAAAAAGCTAGTTCTACCGGTGGTTATTATCAGGGGGCTTATATTACCAGCTTTGTTGGTATTATGCCGGTAGATAATCCTCGCTATGTAGTGGTAGCGGTAGTAGATGAACCAGAAGGGGGAAGTGGTGGATTAGTGGCGGCTCCCATTGTTAGGTCAGTAATGGAGGGTTTGATTAAAGTTGAACAGATCCCCCCATCTAAGTTTTAGTCAGATCTCCCTCGGCTATATGATTAAATTTGAACATCCATCGACCTGATCATCTCATGAAGCTAATATTTTTAGGTTCGGGTTCAGCCTTTACCGTAGGGGCTGATAACTTTCAATCTAATATGATGCTGGTAGCGGAAAATAATCGGAAACTGTTGATTGACTGTGGGAGTGATCTGCGGCATTCTCTGTATCAGTTGGGATGGTCTTATCGAGATGTTACTGATATTTATATTAGCCATATCCATGCTGACCATACGGGAGGCTTGGAATATATGGGGTTTACGACTAAATTTGATCCTAACTGCTCACGCCCTAAACTTTACCTGAGCCAAGAACTTGCTGACCTGGTCTGGAATAATTGTCTGGCGGGAAGTATGACTTCTATTGAAGATGATTTCGCTACGTTAGAAACCTATTTTGATATTGAACCGATTTCTCCGGGGTCTGGTTTTACTTGGGAAGGGGTTGATTTTACTTTGGTTCCTACTATTCATATTCAAGACAAATATCAGGATGTTCCGAGTTATGGTCTGAGTTTCTCGGTGGCGGGAGTTGAGGTATTTTTGACTACGGATACTAAGTATTGTCCCCAGCAATTGCAGGGTTTTTATGAGAGTGCAAATCTCATTTTTCATGATTGCAATACGGCTCCAGTTACGGGAGGAGTTCATGCTCACTATCAGGAACTTATGACCCTACCGGACAAGATTAAAAATAAAATTTGGCTGTATCACTACCCACCGGGTCCCCTCCCTAATGCTGAACAGGATGGCTTTAAAGGGTTTATTAAACGGGGGCAAACTTTTGTTTTTGACAATGGTAAATTCTTGGTAAAAATGCCAACTCAATAATTGGGGTAATAGGTAATGGGGACTGCTACCCATTCCCCTGTCTCTGGTCTAAGGTTGATTGTGGTCATGGCCCTAGGCTTTTTTCGGCAATTGCTGAAATTCCACAAAAGAATCGATATACTCGTTGGAAGCGTCGAATTTAACAGCTTCAAGAACTCCCACCTGCTAACGCGAGGTGGGAGAGTGGGGAAC
>NZ_PKGG01000077.1:0-21597 GCF_046480465.1 Arthrospira sp. PCC 8006 | reverse complement strand
ATTCCCAKCTAGGTGGCTCAAAAGTGTTCYGATGTCCTGAGTGTGGGTTCACTCTACCCAGGGACTGGAACGGTGCTTTTGGAATCTTTCTAAAAGCTTTGCGGGATACCGCCTCTGTTACCTTAACGGGTAATAGTGCTATCGTCGCATTGTCAGGCAATAGCCGGATAAATGTCGCGTAAATGTATCAGTCTCATTCGGTCTAGCCAAAGTGTAATCAATCCGTAGCGAACTTAGGTATACTTGAGATGAAATCCATTCGCATTAAGGATTTGAGCAACTCAACTCTGCGGGTGGAATATCGCGGTTGCAATCAAGCCAGTGGCCTCTAACTGGAATGTCTCGGAGCTGAGGGTTGGCCGAATTATATTGGAAATGCCCCAGTCCCTCCGCGCCCTGCCTCAGTTAACTTAGAACCCAGCAACTCAGCAAGATAGTATGAATACAATTATGGTTGTAGAAGACAGTGTGACACAACGGGAGATGATCTCAAATCTCCTGAGAGAAAGTGGCTTAAAAGTCGCGGTAGCAAGCGACGGTGTAGAGGCACTAGAACAAGTTCAACAAATCTCTCCCGATCTAGTGGTGTTGGATATTGTAATGCCTCGCATGAATGGCTATGAACTGTGTCGCCGTCTCAAGTCTGATCCGAAAACTCAAAAAATTGCCATTGTGATGTGTTCTTCCAAGGGAGAGGAGTTCGATCGATATTGGGGCATGAAACAGGGGGCAGATGCTTATATCGCCAAACCATTTCAGCCGACTGAACTGGTAGGGACGGTTAAACAGCTATTAAGGGGGTAGGTGAGGGGTAATGGTTGGAAGTCCCGATTTTCTCACGGGTCAAGGTGCAGACGGCTCCGAGTTTCAGGAGCTAGAAACCCCAGAGGGTGAGTTGCATCTGCGTTTTTTTGTGGCATCGGGTGCCGAATTTGCCTTGCCCGCTATGGGTATCAAAGAAGTCCTATCTCAATCAATTGACCGCATTACTCCCATTCCCAATGTATCATCCCTACTGTTGGGGACTCTCAACTTGAGGGGACGAGTGGTTTGGGTGGCTGATCTAGGACAGTTTTTGGGAGATACAATGCAATTAAACACCGATCGCACGGAAATTCCCGTAATTGCCGTAGAAGACCAAGATACTATGTTGGGTTTAGCAGTAGAGTCGATAAACAATCTGACGGCTATGGACTGGCTACCCATAGAAAAAATGAGAACGCCAGTTCAGGTTCCCGATAGCATGGCTCCCTATATAAAAGGGGAGTGGGTTCTGGAGGATTCACCAGATAAACCTTTGCGCCTGTTAGACCAAATTGCCGTTTTGCGATCGGCTCGGTGGGCAGTATAAATAAGCTATATAAAGGCACTAGAACCCAGAGCCCATATCTGAATAAGTCCAAGATAACTACTTTTTTCCCAGGATGATTACAATTGAGGAGGTTGTGATCATCATATTGCCTTCATTTACCCGAGAAGCAGTAATCAAGATACTAACTAAGCTAATACAGTTGTTTGAAGTTTTAAATGTAATTTTTGCGGTAACTTTATAGAGTCGTAAGGGGAATGGCCAATGACAGCAAGTGCAGAATATCTGCAGGAGTACCAAAAAACTGAGGCAGCCTACACAGATGGAAAATTGGACGAGGCGGCTACTTTAGTCTATAAATTAGTGGAAGACTACCCGGAAGACCCATTCGCTCGCCTCCTGTGTGGTCACATTTACTACGGTTTACAACAATACGATGTGGCACGGGAACAATATGAGGTGGTCCTCGGCCTTACGGATGACCCGGAATTGGTACAACAGGCGGAAGACTACTTGACAGAAGCTAGTCAATTCTGCGAGGACTCGGAGACCGGTTCGTCTTTGGGAGATATTAGCTTGGATGATGAGTTTGATGATGCTCAAGAAACTATCCTAGAGGATTTGAGCTCGGTAGGTGATGATGCTAATGGTTCCCTCGATCTTGATTTGGAAGAAGAACTAGATCTAAATGCGATCGATGAACAATTAGATGAGTTGGAAGAATTAACGGCAGCATCCCAACAACTAGGGAAATATCCCCAAAAACCCTCGGCAACTATAGAAACCCTGGATGATGCTCTGGATTTGTATGATGACGAAGATATGGGCATGGAAGAAATAGATATATCGTCAGCCTTGGATGATTTAGATGAACTAAGTAACCTCGAATTTGAGGAAGGAACAGAGGAAAACTTAGAGGCGATCGACGATGTTCTGGGTGATTTTGATATATCTGCAGATGAACTAGAGCCGGAAAACTGGAATGGTAAAGCCAGTGTAGGGGGTGAAGAACTAAATGACTCTCTAGAAGATGAATTTGCCTTAGAAGAAGATAACTTTAATCCCCTAGAATTAGAAGCTAATCCCCTGGTAGATGATTCCAACTTCGACCTAGATGATGAGGTAGACCCGGACCTAACCAACCCGTTAAATAACCCCTTTGCTCAGGGGCAAGAAACTGACGCGGAAGAAGAAGACCCTGACTTGAATTTTGACCTAGAAACATCAGATCCCTTTGTGATGGACGAAGAGGATGAACTGGTGTTGACGGAAGGATTAGATCCAGAAGACCCCATGAGTGGCTCCCTTGAACAACTACCAGAAGAACTGTTTGAGGAAGATTTAATCGATGCTCCCCATAAAGACTCCCCCGCGACAAATACCCCTGGGGTGACTCAAGAACATCAAGACAGTTGGGATGATTTGGGTGACGATTTCAGCCTGACAGATCTACCTTTAACTGATGAGCCGATAACTAATGAAACGATAGTTGATCATGTTGCCCTTGAAATTAAACCGCCGGATTTGGGCGATGTGCAGGATGAACTGGATATCGGAGAACTGGAACTAGAGGAGGATGATATTTTTTCTCCCCTAGAAGATATGGCTGATGCTAGGCATCAAACTGTGGCAGAAACTAACGGTAATGGTAACGGAAAAGGATTGGTGAAACCTGATCAGATCAGCCTGAATAAGACCCCAAATAATAATTTAGATGAGGAAGAAGAAAATTTCTCTGATTTAAATCTGGATGAGTTTGACCAGGTTGATGATTCAGTATCTGATGAGTTTGAACTGGATGATATCCCGGATACGTTTGACCTCGATAGCCTGGAAGAGTCAACTGTAAGCAATGGGACGGCTAATGGTGCGATCGCCCACAACAAGATAAATCAAACCTCTGGTTCTCAAGTCAACGAATTTTTAGAGGATTTTGAAGAGTTTGATGATGTAGAGGGTTTTGGGATTCCAGATGCGGCGGGATATGCTTTTATGCCCGATAGCGCTGACTTGGATGATGATGACCTCGATAGTAATTTCCTGGGAAGGTCTAGCAGTATCCCAGATAACGATAGCTCGGCGATCTACGAGGATGATGTGTTCAATACTCCCACAGAAAGGGAGGCGATCACGGCATTTTCTAACCTATCAGAAGACTCGGTTGATACTAATATTTCGGTAGAACAGGGCTCATTTGCCTTCCTGGAAAATAAGCCGCTCAGATCTAAGTCTTTTTATATAGCATTGGGGAGTGGGTTAGTAACTTTGATTGCTGTGGCTGTGGCTACTAATATTGCTACTAAGGTTGCTGCTAGTAGTTATCAAGGGGAAGTGGTTAACTATCTACGCCGCTCAGGTTGGTTGATGACTATTGTGGCTGGGGCTAGTAGTTTTGGGACGGCTTTTGCTATGGGCCGTATTACCAGCCAACAGCTAGAGAAGGCGACTGGCGACCTGCAAAAACAGTTTGATGCGATCGCACGAGGAAACCTTAATGCCCGTGTGAATGTCTACGCGGAAGATGAACTGGGGCAAATGTGCGCTAAATTTAACTACATGGCTCAGTTCATTGAAAGCACCACCAGGGAAGCTCAACGGAAGGCGGAAGAACAGGAGGAGGCTAAGGAAAACCTCCAGCGCCAAGTGATTAGACTCCTAGATGATGTGGAAGGGGCGGCGCGAGGAGATTTGACTGTGAGCGCTGAGGTGACTGCAGACGTGCTGGGGGCGGTAGCAGACTCGTTTAACCTGACAATTCAGAACCTGCGGGAAATTGTGGTTCAGGTGAAACAAGCGGCTCGTCAGGTGAGTCGTGGAGCGACGGATAGTGCGAGTTTTGCCAAAGATGTGGCTGGGGATGCTTTGCGACAAGCGGAGGAATTGGCCGCGACTCTTAATTCGGTGCAACTGCTGACTGATGCTATTCAACGGGTAGCAGATAGCGCCAAGGAAGCTGAGGAAGTAGCCAGGACGGCGGCGGCTGTAGCAACTAAGGGTGGTGAAGCGGTAGAAATGACTGTGGCTGGTATCTTGAAAATTAGGGAAACAGTGGCAGAAACGACGCGAGATGTTAAGCGTTTGGCTGAATCTTCTCAGGAAATCTCGAAAATTGTCGCAATCATTTCTAATATTGCTTCGCGGACTAACTTACTGGCTTTGAATGCTAGTATTGAGGCGGCTAGGGCGGGAGAAGCAGGCCGTGGTTTTGCTATTGTGGCTGATGAGGTGCGACAACTGGCGGATAAGTCGGCTAAGTCCCTCAAGGAAATTGAACAAATTGTAATGCAGATCCAAAGCCAAACCAGTTCTGTAATGATGGCAATGGAGGAAGGAAACCAGCAAGTAATTGAGGGGACCCGTCTGGCGGAACAAGCGAAGCGATCGCTTGATGATATCATCCAAGTAACCAATCGTATTGATGTTTTGGTGCGATCAATTACGGCTGATACGGTTGAGCAAAACGAAACAGCTAGGGCGGTGGCTGAAGTAATGCAGGCGGTAGAACTAAGCGCCCAAGATACATCCCAAGAAGCCCAAAGGGTCGCCAGCGCCCTCAGTAACCTGGTAGGAGTAGCACGAGATCTGCTAACTTCGGTGGAAAGGTTCCGAGTAGATCCTTCGGAACGTTAATAGCCAAAGTTCCTAGTCAAAGATTAATGAACCCTCGTAAAATGTGATTTTCTGAGTAAGTGTCTGAGTTTTAAAAAAATAATATTGTCCATTTATTTATACTATTAAAAAGCCATGGAACCAGAACAACAACAACGGATAATGGGTTACTTTATTGAGGAGGCGAGAGACCACCTCAATACCATAGAACAGGGCTTGCTGAATCTGCAAAGTACCATTGAAGACCGAGAACTATTATATGAGGTGTATCGGGCGGCTCACTCGGTGAAAGGGGGAGCAGCTATGCTCGGTCTTCATAGTATCCAAAAAAGTGCCCATCGCCTGGAAGATAACTTTAAAGCGTTGGAAAAAATAACGGAACAATCTCATATTGAGGTTGATCAACAACTAGAATCGCTATTTTTACGAGTATTTGATACCCTGCAAGCTTTAATAGATAATCTGTCGGGTCCCTATGGACTGACAGAGGAAACTTCCCAAAGCCTGTTAACGGAAGTTGAGCCGGTTTTTGAAGCACTAAACTATAATTTAAAAAACCTATCGGAACTAAATGGTGTAGTGGCGGAAGGTGCTACTAGCGTCCCGAAAACAGCCCCGGCTCAGGCTCCTGTGGCGGTGAAGGTTGCTCCGAAAGTGACAGTTAAGGCGATCAATAGTGCGGAAGAACTTTTCTTTTGTGGTGATGTAACTTCACGGTTGCGGGAAATGCTGGATTTGTTTAAAAAGTCGGATAATACCGCCAATAGAAACCGCTTAATTGAAATTTGTCGGGAATTGGCTAGGGGTGGAGAAACTTTTGATAAAATGCACTGGGTGCAATTTTTAGACACTGTAGAAAAGGCGATCGCTTATGGGGCAAATAGCTATAAAACTCTGGCTCCTGTGGTGATTACTGGCATGAAACAGGCTCAGTATTTAGTGCTAAGTAATAGAGAAAGTGAAATAGTTGTAGATTCGGAGTTATCAAAATTACTGCCTCCTGTAGATAATGGGAATGGGAATGGTAAGGGAATTTTAACGGCTGATGATGAATTTTGGTCGGAATTAGATTTAACTACGAACTCGGAAGTAGAAGAAACTGATGAGATTGATTTGGAACCGGAGAAGACATCAGAATCAATACTAGATGATTTCCCATTGGTTGATTCTGTGGAGATGGAAAAAGAACACAGCGGCCACCCCCCAGGGCCGCAAATGCAACCGGAAGAGTTGAAAAGTTTGGCGGATCTGTTTGAGGTGGTTGATCGTCATGGGGGCGGTATTGAAGATGCTTGGGAAG
Source organism: Arthrospira sp. PCC 8006 (assembly GCF_046480465.1). Classification (NCBI taxonomy): domain Bacteria; kingdom Bacillati; phylum Cyanobacteriota; class Cyanophyceae; order Oscillatoriales; family Microcoleaceae; genus Arthrospira; species Arthrospira sp. PCC 8006. Next base: position 15,379 of record NZ_PKGG01000077.1, on the reverse strand, counting down.
AGGAAAGGCTGCTCGAAGAAGCTGATAAACTTTCCGACTTGAACAGTGATACAGAAGATTTTGACAGCTTTTTTAGCAATGAACCGCCGTCTAATGAAAGCAACTTTAAGCCGGTTTCTGATGATGATGACGATTTAACTAGCCTCCTGTTAGAAGAACTAGAATCAAGCGATCGACCGACCCCAGAAAATTCTCCAGCCGATTCTAAACCTGTCAAGAAAAGTAGTAATGATGACCCGGATAATTTTATCCAACAGTTGTTGGAACTTGATGATGAGGAACAGGAAACAACTGTCGCGCCTGAAAGTTCAACAGGGATTGGTCAATCATTAGATACCCCGGATCCTTGGGAGAGTGATAATCAAGATGGGGGGACTGATGAGGATCTTGATTGGTTTGAGGTGTTAGCCCGTGAGGATAACAACAATGGCAAATTAACCTCTAGTGTAGACACTATTGCTGAGGACAAACAGGTTCAAACGCCACCTGAGTCGAAGTGGGATGATAGAACTGCAGATTTGTTTGATTTTGATGATTTGTTTGGTAGTAGCGACACGGAGGAAACCGTAGAGTGCGTTAGCTTGGGTAGCAAAAAAAACACTGGGAAAACCGACCAACTGGGTAACGCACCGAAAACTGAAAGCACACCATTACCAGCCCCGTCGCAGACAACTGACAACATAACCACGACTCCAGATGTGGGGTTAGATAGTGATTGGGAAGATGATTTGAGTCTCCTGGATGATTTGCTAGGGTCTACGGATGATCAAAATACGACTGATGATGATAATGCTGATGATGGGGTGCTATCTGATCTCGATCGCCTTTTGGGTGAAACAGCACCGAGCCGGGCGCAATCGAGTACCTGGGAAGAACAGAGGGATCGCTACTGTGAGGATGATGAGTTCAAGGAGTTGGCTGAACTGCTGGAAGAACCCATAGCCGCCCAATATAGCCCGTCTTATCAAAAATCTCAAACTACTAAGTTTGATCCGATCGCTAAAGTTCCGGTGAAAGAATTGGATAATCTCAGTAACCTGATTGGGGAACTGGTGGTTAACCGCAATAGCCTGGAACAAGACCAAGAAAGGATGCGACAGTTTTTAGATAACCTGCTGGATCAGGTGTCGCTGCTAAGTGATGTGGGTCAGCGGATGCAGGATTTCTATGAGCGATCACTGCTGGAAATTTCCCTATTGTCTAATCGGCAAAAATCAGCTTCTTTCCACGGAAGTTATCATGGCGGTGGTGATGAACACCCGACTAGATCAGATCCTAACACTTTTGACTCCACAGAACTCGATCGCTTTACCCCCTTCCACACACTCTCTCAAGAAATTATTGAGTTGGTGGTGCGGGTGCGAGAGTCGGCCGCTGATATTGAATTCTTGGTGGAAGAAGCAGATCAGGTGAGTCGCCAACTGCGCCAAGTAACTAATCAGTTACAGGAAGGCTTGAATAAAGCGAGAATGGAACAGTTCGCCGGGGCAACCGATGGCCTGAAACGTCCGGTGCGGGATCTGTCGATTAAGTGTGGTAAACAGGCGGAATTGGTGGTGGAAGGTCGAGATACCCTCATAGATAAAATGCTTTTGGGTAAATTGCGCGACCCTCTCACTCACTTGGTAAATAATGCGATCGCTCACGGTATCGAATCCCCAGAAGTCCGTAAGGCGGCGGGTAAGTCGCCCACGGGTCAGATTACCATTAAGGTTTTCCACCAAGGCAACCAAACGGTGTTATCGGTTTCTGATGATGGGGCGGGAATTAATGTGAATCGGGTTAAGGAAAAAGCTATACAGAAGGGTTTATTGACCCTGGAATCCGCTTCAAATCTGCCAGACCATGATACATACAATTTGCTTTTCCTGCCGGGTTTTACTACCCAGGATCAGGCGGGTGATATTGCAGGTAGAGGGGTTGGTATGGATGTGGTGCGGACGAATTTGGCGGAAATTCGAGGCAATATTACTACCGATTCGGTATTGGGAGAGGGAACTACCTTTACGATCCGCCTCCCACTCAATATGAGTATCTCCCGGGCGCTTTGTTGTATTAGCGATCGGGCTCGGATTGCTTTCCCTATGGATGGGGTGGAGGATATGATCGATGTGCCTCGTGAGCAAATTAAAACAGGATCAGACGGTAAACAGACCCTAGAATGGCGGGGTTCGGTGCTGCCTTTCCGCCACCTGCGGGAATTACTTACCTATAAACGCCATTTGGGTCGCGGCGGTGTTTATGGTGCGAATATCGAAGAGGATATGATTTCTGTGATTGTACTACGGGCGGCGCTTAATTATCTGGCTGTTCAAGTTGATCAGGTTTTGGTAGAACAGGAAATCGTAATTAAACAGCTTGAAGGTCCGGTACCTAAACCTATTGGTATCGCCGGGGCGACTGTTTTGGGGGATGGTCAAATTGTGGCGATCGCCGATGTTTTAGAATTAATTGACCTGGCTACTGATCGGGTACGCCGAACTGATAATACCATGATAGGGGATGATAATCTCCCCAGTGAACCCATAGATGCTCCCGCCTCTAAAACTGAGCCGACTGTGCTGATTGTTGATGATTCGATTACAGTGCGATCGTTGTTGTCTATGACCTTTGAAAAATCCGGCTATCGGGTTGAAGAAGCCCGCGACGGTAAGGAAGCCTGGGAAAAACTTAAATCTGGCTTACCCTGTGATATCGTCTTCTGCGATATTGAAATGCCCCGTATGGACGGCTTGGAACTTCTCTCGCGAATGCAGAAAGACCCACAACTCGAAGGTCTACCTATTGCTATGTTAACTTCTAGGGGCGCTGACAGACACCGCCAGATGGCTTATCAATTAGGCGCGAGAGGCTATTTTACTAAGCCTTACCTAGAAGAACAATTACTCGAAGCGGCGGGGCGAATGTTACGCGGTGAAATTGTCGGGAAACCAGCAGGCGCTAAAGTGAAGCTGGGGGCGGGCGATCAGACTCGAGCTGTGTGCTAGTCGTGCTGGTGTTTGGGTCCTATGGTCTGTGTGCGAGTGGTGCTGGTGTTTCCGATAGCGGATCTTGCACCCGCCCCTACAAGCACCCGCCCCTACCAGTCTTGTAGCCGTACCGTGCAAAGGGCAGAGCTGTGTGCGAGTGGTGCTGGTGTTTGGGTCCTATGGGGCGGGTGTATATAGTTGGCTGGAATTAWTAATTAAKAATTAATAATTAATAATTGGTGTATGGGGTTGGCTGGTTTTTCCTCTGTTCGCTGGGTCTCTGGGCGTTTCGCTGCCAAGGCATGGTCTGTGTGCGAGTGGTGCTGGTGTTTCCGATGGCTGATCGCGCACCCTGGGGGCGGGTGTATATAGTTCCCGGTGTGTTTTATGGCGTCGGGGCGGGTGTATATAGTTCCCGGTGTGTCTTATGGCCTCAGAAGGTGCGTCACATCAGCAAGTTTTTCGTTTTCCCAGTGGCTGATCGGATGTGACGCACCCTACAGCACTCTGGGGCGGGTGTAGATAGTTGGCTGGTTTTTCCCGTGGCCGATCGCGCACCCGCCGGCCCCTACAGCACTCTGGGGCGGGTGTAGATAGTTGGCTGGTTTTTCCCGTGGCCGATCGCGCACCCGCCCCTACAACTAATTTTATCCGAAAAAATAAAAAAAAATCATCCTTGCGCCCCCGCGCCACTTTTTTTNTGGGGAACCCTTGCTTTTGGGCGGCGCTTCTGCTACTATATTAAATAATGGGATATTTGCAATTTTTTNATTAAAGTCATGCCTTTAATTATTTAAGATATGACTCCATCATATCCCGATTCGCTCGGCTTGTCAACCCCCTGGAGCGCTGACGGGCTGGGCCATTTTTTTTTTTTGAAAATAAATCAACTGAAAAATGGCTGAATTTCCTGGGGGTGCAAATCTCGCCAGTGACCAGGTTCAAGTGAATTGAGAGTCAAATGAGCGATCGCGACACGAACCAGTCGCAAAGTAGGGAAGCCAACGGCGGCGGTCATGCGTCGAACCTGACGGTTGCGTCCTTCAGTTAAAGTAATTTCGAGCCAAGCGGTAGGGACATTTTGGCGAAATCTAATGGGAGGGATACGAGGGGGAAGAAGTGGCTCAGTTAATAGTAGTTGAACCCTCGCTGTTCGGGTGCGATAATTTTGAATGGTGATTCCCTGCCGCAGTTGTTCTAAGGCTTGTGTAGTGGGTATTCTTTCCACCTGAACCCAGTAAGTACGAGGATGAGCAAATTCTGGCTGGCCAAGTCGATATTTAAGTTTGCGATCATCAGTGAGTAAAAGTAACCCTTCACTATCAAGGTCTAGTCGTCCGACCGAGTAGACGGAAGGAATGGGAATGTAATCTTTCAAAGTTTGTCGAGACTGAGCATGAGAATCACGATCAGTAAACTGACTCAGGACATTATAGGGTTTATAGAACAAGATATATCGATAAGCCATGCAGAAAAGTCTAGGACATGGTGTGCAGAACAAAGCGATCGCGTCCTTGAGCCTTAGCTTGATATAAGGCAGTATCAGCCATAGCAATGAGATGTTCAAGCTGAATATTGCTATTAGGCAAAACACTCACGCCGCCCATGCTGACACTAATATATTCACTAATAGGGGAAGTTTCATGAATCCTCTGTAATTGTAGGATTTGCTCACGAATTGTGTCAGCCACATTACACATACCCTCAGCATCAGTATTGGGGAGAATTATAGCAAACTCCTCGCCGCCATAGCGAGCGACCAAATCCCCAGGTCGTCTAATAGATAGAGCCAAAGCCTGGGCCACCTCTTGTAAACAGCGATCGCCCTCTTGGTGTCCATAAGTGTCATTGTAGTGCTTAAAAAAGTCTACATCACACAAAATTAAAGAGATAGGGGTACATTCGCGGATGCACCTACGCCACTCTGTCATTAAATAGGTATCAAACTGTCGGCGATTAGGAACCTGAGTTAAGCCATCAAGAGTAGCCAGGCGTTCAAGCTGTTGATAAAGTTCAGCTTGTTGAATAGCAATTCCCAACTGTACAGCTAACTGCTTGATAAAATCGACTGCAGTTGACTCCCATTCACGGGGACCAGAACAATGCTGCACCATGAGCAACCCCCAGAGGCGATTATAAGGTGCATTGGCAACAAACCCCAACTCAGCAGAAGTCTCACTGTGCCTTCGGGTCAAAATGGGAACGACCAAATTAGCCTGTACTTGAAACTCTGATAACAAACGAATATCGCATCGAGTGAAATCTTGAGTGGATATATCAGCCATAGCTTGGACTTGACCCTGGGTGAACCCAGCCAGATAGTGGGGAGTCCAGCAATCTTCGGTGACAATAGTTCCGACGACAGACTTCCACCCCGGGGCGACTGATTCGACGACCATCACGCCATTACCATCATCCTGAAATCGGTAGATCATTACTCGGTCAGTATTGAGAAACTCACGAACCTGAGCCACAGTAGTGTCTAAAATTTTATCCAATTTGAGCGATCGCCGAATGCGTTGAGTAATGACAAGCATTAACCGTTGACGTTCGGCTTGCTGTTGGAGATTTTCCTCAGCCTGCTTGCGCTCAGTAATATCCTCGACCATACCCTCATAGTAGAGTAGTTGTCCTAAGCCGTCCCGGACGGCCCTAGCTTTTTCAGAAATCCAAATAATCTGATGATCGGCACGATAGACCTGGGATTCAAAATTAGTAATTGAATCGGACTCCTGTAATTGGCGAATAAACTCAGGGCGACGACCAGGATCAACATATAACTGGTGGCTAATGTCGGTCAGTTGAGCCATCATATCCTGGGGTGAATGGTAGCCATAGATTTTGGCTAAGGCTGGATTAACATTAATATAGTGACCGTCCCAGGTAGTCTGAAAAATACCCTCGATCGCATTTTCAAACAGACTACGATATTGATATTCGGCTTTTTGCAGGGACTCTAAGGCTTGTTTGCGTTCAGTAATATCTCGATAAGCACTCAAAAACAGCCTATCATCCTGATTTTGGACAATAGAGGTAGACACTAACAGAGTTTTCTGTTGTCCTGACTTAGTGCAAATGGTAGTTTCGACATCCCGCACGCCTGGCCGTTCTAAAATCTCATATAATCCAATCAGAGCATCTTGATGAGCTTGGGGGTCAGGATACAGAAGCGATAGGAAATCCTGAGAACTTTCTACTTCGGCTAGGGTGTAGCCAGTAATTTCCTCCATCTTGGAGTTATAGATCCAAAACTTTCCGGTCTGATTACTGAGGGTAATGCCTTCTCCGACAGTTTCGATGACACTGGTTAACTGTTGAGCGGTTTGGAAAATTTTTTCTTGTGTAGAAAGGCGTTCGCTGATATTAGTATTGACGCAGATCAACCCGACTAAATTACCCTGTGGATCTCGGATGGCATCTGCTCTCATGTGAACCGGAATTACTCGGCCGCTGCGGGTTAGCTTGTGGACTTCTCCTTGCCAAGAATACCCGGCTAAAATATGGCTCAGGACTGTTTCGGCGACGGTGGCATCAACATAAAGGGCTCTGTGACCTCCATGCTGGTTGAATTGTTCGACAGTTTCGTATTCAAATAAATCACAAAAGGCTCGGTTTTGATAAATTTGCACTCCGGTTGCGTCCATAATGGCGATCGCATCGGTGGTGCTATCGACGGCTTTACGAATTCTTAATAGGGTTTCTTCGGCTTGTTTGCGATCGGTGATATCTTCGGAGGTGACTAAAATGGCAACTATATTGCCGTTACTGTCATGAAGGGGAATGCGATTGGTTTCTAGGTAGACTGTTTTACCATCTGGGCGGGTTCGGGTTTCTACCTGCCGATATTGAGGGATATTGGTTTCAATGACAGTGCGATCGCATTTTCGCAAATAATCAGCCATCTCCTTGGTTGAGGGTAAATCTTCATCGGTTAACCCGACAATTGCTTCTGAACTAATCACCCCAGCCTCTAAGGCCCCTCGGCGGTTACAGCCCAAATAAACGGAGTTGCGATCTTTCCAAAAAATCGCTTTTGGGATATTATCCATGACTAGCTGTAACATCTGTTGCGATCGCTCAAGGGCGGCTTCTGCTTTCTGGCGTTCCTGAATTTGTTGCTGGAGTTTCTCATTGGTTTCCAGCAGTTGAGTTGTCCGGTCATCTAGGATGTCTTGCAGATGGTAACACAGATGTAAGAGTTCTTCTGATGCTCGGCGGCGTTCGGTAATATCAATGGCAGAACCTGTATAACCTAAAAACTTACCGTTAGCTGTCCATTGGGGCACTCCGGTATTAAATATCCAACGATACTGATGATCAAACCTTCGCAGCCGATATTCCTGTTGAAAGGGTTTGCGATCGCCGAATGCTTGCCAGTAAGTGATTAAACAATTTTGGCGATCTTCAGGATGTACCCCCCGGAACCAGCCCTCTCCCCGTTCCATTTCTAAGGAACGTCCGGTAAACTCTAACCAGTCTTCATTAAAAAATGTATAGGAACCTTCTGCATTACAAGCCCAGATTAGCACAGGTGTAGGTTCAGATAGCCCGGCAAACCTTTTTCTTTCTTGTTCAATTGCTGTTGCCAATCGGTGCAAGTTACCATCAAAATGGTAATAGTGTTCAGAGTCTAACTTGTCTTGATCATGAAAACGACTAAAATCACTCATTTTTACGTTGATCATAAGCCATTAGATTAAATTGTCATTCGGAACATTCTACTATGATATTTCCTGCCAATTCTGTACTGTCCTGTACGACAATCTTAACAATTTTGTGCTAAAATATCACGGATGATTAAACATTGCCGGAAAAATTTTTATATAAGGATAACTCCCAGTTATACACCGATAAAAATCTGAGTTATGGGGGGAGAATATGGTAATGAGAATTGAGGATAACAGTTGAGTCAACAATTGGGGATCAAGCATTTTTAGGGGGATGACCTATTCTAGTCATCTTAATTTTATAACCAGTCTTGATATTTTTTTGTATTGGTTTATACTTTTATCGTAACTTTATTTAATCACAAATGTCAACATCAAAGTATCGAATTGGTATAGTATTTGGAACCAGACCAGAAGCGATTAAAATGGCCCCACTGGTCCAAAAGTTTCAACAAAATTGTAATTATGAAACCCGAGTGATTTTAACAGGTCAACATCGGGAGATGGTCGAGCAAGTGATGGAGCTTTTCGATATCAAGGCCGATCGCAATCTGGAAATCATGCAGCACCAGCAAACCCTGACGGACATTACCTATCGTAGCTTACAAGGGTTAGGAAATATTTTTGAGCAAATCCAACCTGATATGGTTTTAGTCCAGGGGGATACGACAACAGCCTTTGCTGCGGCATTAGCGGCCTTTTATCAAAAAATTCCTATTGGCCATGTAGAGGCGGGACTCCGAACTGATGACTTATTTAATCCCTATCCTGAAGAAGCGAACCGCCGTCTAATTTCTCAACTGAGTAGATTAAACTTTGCACCTACGGAGAAAGCGGTTGAAAACCTGATCAAATCTGGGGTAGTCGGGGAAATTTATCAAACCGGAAATACAGTGATTGATGCTTTATTATCTGTTGCTAAAACCCAACCCAAATTAGATATTCCCAATCTTAACTTAGAAGAAAATCGACTAATTTTAGCGACAGTTCACCGCCGAGAAAATTGGGGAGAACCCCTAGAGGGGATTGCGGAAGGATTTTTAAAAACTCTTGATCAGTATCATGACACAATTATACTGCTACCCCTACACCGTAACCCGACGGTGAGGGAACCCCTACAGGCAATGTTAGGAGGACATCCCCGGGTAATTCTCACGGAACCCCTAGATTATACTCAACTGGTAGCAGCGATCGCTGATGCTTATTTAGTGCTGACGGACTCGGGTGGACTCCAGGAAGAGGCACCGAGTTTAGGGAAGCCTGTGTTAGTGTTACGAAAAACTACGGAACGTCCTGAAGCGATCGCGGCCGGAACGGCTAAATTAATAGGAACCGACCCTGAAGATATCCTCAGAGCCACTAGCGAACTCCTGGGGGACCGAGAGGCTTACCAAAAAATGGCAACCGCTATTAACCCCTTTGGAGACGGTCACGCCGCCTCACGCATTATGGAACATATCGATGAGTATTTCAAGTTGGTTTAGGTTGGGTTAGCTTTAAACAAGTTTTGAATAGGCAGTAAATAATCGAAAAATACCATGTCAAACAGACTGAGTTATTGGGAATATTTACACCAAGAATTAAAACTGAATGCAGATATCCAATCTCAGTTAGTTGTTCTTGATTTATTTGCGGGTTGTGGCGGTTTTTCTCTAGGATTTAAAGCCGCAGGTTTTCAAACAATCGGTTATGAGATGTTAGCGGATGCTGCCGCCACGTATACTCGTAATCTTCAGGACCCATGTTATTGTCAAACTTTAGAAATTGGTCAAGATTTATGCAATCATCCTGATGTGATTATCGGAGGTCCTCCCTGTCAACCGTTTAGTGTAGGTGGATTACAAAAAGGTCCGAGAGACTCCAGGGATGGCTTGCCGATTTTTATAGATGCGATCGCACGATATCAGCCAGAAATCGCCATCTTTGAAAATGTGCGAGGAATGCTTTATAAAAATCGTCAGTATTTAGAGAAAATAGTTGCCGAACTTGAGAGACTGAATTATCGGGTTGACATCAAACTTATCAATGCTGTTAATTATGGTGTTCCACAAAAACGAGAACGCCTGTTTGTTGTGGCTTATCAAACAGCATGGAATTGGCCAGAAGCTGAAACCTTAGCTATTCCTTATACGGCTGGAGATGCTATTTATGATACGGCTTCTACCATTCCTATAGGGGCAAAATTTCTCACGCCTAGTATGCTAGAATATATTGGCAGATATGAAGCAAAATCTAAATGTGTTAAACCTAGGGATATTTACCTTGATATTCCTTGCCGAACTCTGACCTGTAGAAACCTATCAGGCGCAACCAGTGATATGTTGCGATTGTTATTACCAGATGGCCGCCGGAGACGTTTAACAGTTAGGGAAGCTGCGAGATTACAAAGTTTTCCCGATTGGTTTGAGTTGGTGGGTTCAGAAAATTCTCAGTTTAATCAAATTGGTAATGCTGTACCACCTTTGTTAGCCAAAGCGATCGCTAAATCTGTGAAAATGACACTGGAGAATAAACCATCTCGACCCACAGATTATTTTTCTCCTTTTCCTCAACAGTTAAAATTACCATTTGCGTAAAGATGTCATCAAATAACCCAACCCCAAATCTTGAACAACTGATGTTAGAGGCACGTCAGTTAATGAAGGATTTAGGATTACCAGACAAAATGCAAGGAGATACTCCCATTTTTGTCCTGTTAGTTATGTTAGATATGAAGCCAGCCAAATCATGGTCTGAAGCTAATAATCAGAAATGGGGAATAACGCCATTGATGAATAAAATGCGAGAGTTGGGCTTTAAAAATTTAGCACCTAATACTCGTGAAAATATTCGCGATGACTGTGTTGGTCAACTGGTTGATGCTGAACTCGCTACCGAAAATCCAGACAAGCCTCGACCTAAGAATAGTCCTAAATACTGTTATCAAATAAATCAAGAAGTTCTATATTTAGTTAAAAAAATTGGCAGTGCAGATTATCCAATAGCACTTAATAATTTTTTGTCTAACTATCAAACAATAAAACATAAGTATCAAGCCAAAAGACAATCACAGAGGCTAAATGTCAAAATTGCTCATAATTTTTCTGTCAGTATAGCACCCGGTGGTCAAGGTGTTTTAATTAAATCAGTCCTTCAAGATTTTTGTAAATATTTTAATATTGATAAAGTTCTATATATTGATAATACTGTAGATACAGCCAGAGGTTATTCTCCATTTATTGATGAAAATTTAATTAATTATTTAGGTATAGACATTGACAAATTTAAAAATAGTTACGACAAGCCAGATATTGTGCTTTATAAATCTGATAACAAATATTTAATTATTATTGAAGCTGTCAAAACTGGTGGTGCAATTAATGTTGAACGTCGCGATCGTTTATTATCTTTGTTTGAAAATGTTGATGTAAAGTTATCATTCGTCAATGCCTTTGAATCTTTTAAGGAACTCAAAAGACTGACCAAAGAAATAACCAGGGAAACTCATGCCTGGATTATGGAGTTTCCCGATCACATGATACATTTCAATGGAGACCAGTATTTATTTCATTAATAAAAATTTCCAGAAACCCTAAATATTCCGATACTAGGAGTGCTAAATATGTCTGTATCTGGTATAATTACATTATTGACAGACTTTGGTTTAAGTGATGTTTATGTGGGGGTAATGAAAGGGGTATTATCCCAAATTAACCCCCACCTAACTGTGATTGACTTAACCCATGAAATTCCTCCCCAAAATCTGATGGCGGCGCGGTTTTGTTTGATGAATGCTTACCCCTACTTTCCTGAAGGTACTGTTCACATTGCGGTAGTAGATCCGGGGGTGGGAACTGAACGGAAGGCGATCGCACTACAATTTACTAACGGATATGTTGTCGGACCTGATAACGGCTTATTCGGGGGTTTAATTAAGCAGTATGGTGTAATTACAGCAGTGGAATTAACTAATCATCAATACTGGCGAAATTCCCAACCCAGCACTACTTTTCATGGTCGAGATATCTTTAGTCCTGTGGCTGCTTATCTCGCCTCTGGTGTGCCAATTAGGGATTTAGGTACTGTGATTAATTCTGATACCCTCATTGACCTGTCAATACCAGACCTAGAAATCACAGAAACGAGCATTAAAGGCAGCATTCAATATATCGATCGCTTTGGGAATTTAATTACTAATATTCCGGGAGATATGGTAGCAGATAAATCCTGGACTGTTAGCTTTCCTGAATGCACCCCCAGTCCTAATATTAGCAGCCATAGAACCTATGGAGAAGTCGAACTAGGTCATCTTTTAACCCTCATTGGTTCCCACGGTTGGATAGAAATTGCGGCTAACGGAGATAGTGCTAAATCTCGGTTACAAATAGACTGGGGTGCAACAGTTCAAATCAACTATTGAAATCAACTATTCAAGGAATGCCAATTTTGATAATCTCGTTGCAGATAACTAGGAAGGCGAGATAGGTCTTTAATTTGTAGTTGTTCCGGTCGATAATATAGCATAGCCACTATGAGATAATTAAGCGATCGCGGTGTATCTAAACCTTGTCGGAGATGGTTTCCTACTTGTTGTAGAAAATCCCATTCATGTTGGGTTAACATTTCATTTTGCAGGCGACTATTTAACAAACTGCGATAGCCATCACCGAGGGGACTCTGATACATCTCCTCTAACTGGTGTTCAGGTAAATTGAGCCAAAACTGTGCAAATTGCCACCGCAGTTGTCGCAATTCTACGGTGATATTAGTATCTGTGGGGTCGATATTAAATAATTTGACACACCCAATTAATCGATTGACAAAAGTTGAGACATCTACAGCAGTGACCGTTGGTGTTACCTGGGGAGAATTGACAGGAGTTGGCTGGGTTTGAGTCGTGGCTAAGGTTTGTTTAATTTGAGCGATCGCATCGGCATTTTCAAACACTCGCTGATAATCAGGAAGCAACCAGGCGGGTAAACGATTAACCGCATCTCGCACCAGCATTTTACCAGGTTGAGAATACAACATCACCGCCATTAAACAATTAATTGCATGGGGTTCAGTCAGTCCCATAGCAGTTTTTGTCCAAGTCTTAACTAATGCTTGTTCTTCATCAGTTAAGGGTTGTTTTTGAATACCTCTATTGAGCAAAATTTGATAACCTTTACCTATCTGTTGTTGATAAAGATGTTCTAATTGTTCGGGTGGTTGTCTTAACCAGTATTCTACCATACCACGACGAATTTTGTGTAATTTATTTACCACCATAGTATTATTGGGGTCAAGTTCATAGAGATTAACTTGATCGACCAATTCCGCTAAAAACTGCTGTCGTTTTTGGGGATTATGTAAATCTATAACTTGCTGTTGAGATTGGTAATTTTGGAAGATTTGAGTTAACAAAGCTCCCATTTTCGCACCATAGGCGCGACTATCCAAAAACTCAGGATTAGCCGCCATTTTCTGTTGAATGGCTTGGCGTTTTAACTGTCGCAATTCGGGAGTATTTGCGAGGGTAACAGCCAAACTAATATAGGAGGATTCGCTGTCGGTAATTAAATCAGGAATCCCAAGCGATCGCATCATAGCGGCACCATGTTTAGAACGCAAAGTATCTCCATCTCTGACTACTACAGGTAATCCCACTTCTAGGGGATCCACTAAGGAGTTTGAGCCAGAGTGGGGGTAGGAATCTAAATAAATATCCCCCTGTTCTAAACAGGCTTTAACATCGGTACGGCTGGGAAGAGACTTAATCAGAACTAAGCGTTTGTCTTCAACTCCGTATTTGCTCAAGGTGGCGTACATTCGGCGGATAAATTGGGAACTAGCATAGTTGCTACTCCAACTAGGAGCAAAGGGATAAAGCACTAAAATGGAATTGGGAACTTGAGCGAGAATTTTCACCCAGGTTTCCCCTTGTTCTGGGATAATTTTATAGAAATTTGCGCCGGACATAAAGACAATTGTTTGGTCATTGGCTCCCCATTGGCTGCGGTGAGGCTTAACGGTGGCGGGTTGAGGTGCGATCGCATAATAGTTAAAACAAAAGCCAGTTCCGTTGAGAACAGCTAAATTTTCTCGATAGAAATTAGGAGCCTCTGCACCCTCGGAAAGATGACCAGAAATATAATAATCCATATATCTCATTCCGGTAGTAACAGGTGATGAAAATAGGGTAGCTTGTACTCGCGCTAGTCGGTGTAATGCTAACAAGGTGACGGGTTTAGTAATGGCAGTTACATTAGTTCCAAATAGCAAAATATCGAGGTTATCAGCGCGAATAGTGGCTGCTTGTTGTAACTTATCATCAGGTAGTCTAACTAAACGGTCAGCGCGGGATCTACAGTATTTCTCTAGGGGATGATTGTTGGCTTGGGTAACATATAAAATAATCTCGAATTGTTCCCGATTGAGATATTCAAAAGCTGGTAATGTTAAGTAAGTTTCGGTTTGGGGGTTGAGGTGGTCGTTAAGAATTCCTAGGCGAATTTTTTGGCGATCGCTCGGACGTTCTGGGAAGGAGTAATCCAACTGAAAATCGCGGGTTTGTAGGAAGAGATGAAACAACTCAGCCCGACTACAAAACAGAGGTTTTAAGTTAAAATCGGCGAAATAGTTAGGGATAAAATTCCCCCTTTCTAGCAACATACTGGTTAACTTTTGCCATAGGGGATAGTCTGGCTGCTGCTGGAGACGTTCTCGAACAAAATCTAATAAGCGTATCCGATAGCGGGAGTAATTATCTGCATCTCCCATTTCTTGGAATAGGGGGGGAACCTCAAATAAAAATCTAAAATAGTCCTCAGCCAACCAAGTGGGAATTAAAGACTCTTCAAAGGTAAGCATTAGCTGATCTGCACGACCATATAACATCCCAGCGAGTAAATACTGAAGAGTTTTTGGCTGCTTAAAGCCTTGACTCAAATAGGATTTAATTTCCTGAAAATACAGACGTTCATCATCGCGGAAAATTTCGTTTTTGATACCAGAGTTGAGTAGAGACTTATGTACTTGACCTAAATTCTCCTGATAAGCCTGGGGGAGTTGTTCTGTTTCTAATTTTAACCATAATTCTGCTACCTGATGACGGAGCGATCGCAATTTATTTAAACCGTCGGAGTCCTGGGGATTATTTTGGTATTGTTGAACAGCCAACTCCACCTGTCCTGGGAGTTTTTGGGGGTCAATAACGGCATCTAATTCAGACTCTATAAATAGCGCGATGACCCCATCCCTAACTTGGGGAGATTGGCTTAACTTCAATCCGGCTTTAATCTGTGCGATCGCCTCGGTAGTGTGACCAGATTCTAAAAATTGTCGAGCAGTTTGCAGCGCGTATAAACTATAATTTTCTTGAGCTTGACGGGAAAGATTCGCGGTTTTTTCAGGTGGTAAGTAAGAGGCAGAGATTTCAATTGAATGTTGCAGATCAGCCATATCTTTTGCTTGTTTAATAGAGCGACTACTTGCTGACAAACTGTGCATTCGCCAACAAGCCAAGGGGGTAGGTTCATAACCAACGGGATAGTGAGTAGCGATACGTTTCCACATTTCCCAGTCCGCAGCATAACCCACCGGAGGATAAAACCCCCCCAGGTGTTCGTAAACGCTGCGTCGGACTACAATAGAGGGAAATTGAATTTCCTGGCGGACGGCAATTCGTGTAAGCCAATCAGACAAAATTCCCGCGTTTTCCTGTTCTAAATTAGACAGTAATTTTAACTTGCCGCTTTCGTCGATATAATAGTGCCGACAGAA
>NZ_PKGG01000456.1:0-1371 GCF_046480465.1 Arthrospira sp. PCC 8006 | reverse complement strand
AGCGATCGCATCTCAACTCCAGTCGATAACTGAAGCCGTGGCAGATACTACCATCGTGTCTTCTTCTGGTATTTTGTATACCGAACTCGACAGATTATTGAAATCAGGCAACTGGAAAGCTGCAGACAAAGAAACGGCTAAGATGATGTTAGCGGTGGCACAAAAAACCTTTAGGAGATATTTAGACGACGATGTTATCAAAAACTTTCCCGGCGAGGATTTGCGAATCATCGATGGTCTTTGGGTCAAACACAGCAGGGGACGCTTTGGGTTTAGTGTCCAGAAGCAAATTTACATCAATTGTGGAGGTAAGCTTGTAGGACACTATCCAGGTGATACAGCGTGGTGTCAGTTTTGTGACGAGGTGGCATGGCGATATAATGGGGATTACGTGGTCTGGTCTGATTGCACGTTTTCCGCGACTGCTCCCCGCGGCCATCTCCCAAGTTATACCGGGCACTATAGTACTTTTACATCTCTTCTCTCGCGCACAGACTTGTTAACCTTTAACATATAAGCACTTCTAAGCACTTCAGGTAGTTGTCAAGTTCTTGTTTTCGGCAACTTTTTCACAGAAACATCGGCACCTCCCCCTATTCGATGCCTCGCACTCCACTCAAAGCGGTAGCCATTGGCTTTGACAAACTTTTAGGCCACTTCTGTAACCTCTGTACTTTCGCGTTTCCGGAATATTCCCAGGAAGTTTCATCTGTCCGGGAGATGTCTTTTTCCCACTGAGTGAAGAAACCCGGTTTATATCAGGGTTATAGGTAAATACCGAAATATGTCCGTCGTAACCGAGTTTCTCAGTTCCTCTCGGTGGGTTATCATAGCATAAAGCCGGGTTTCCCTACACCCGGTTGTCGTGATTTATCAGGGTTGGGAATGATGACGAAATGTTCTGTTTGTGAAACCGAATATACAGAAAATGAGGTCGAAACCTGTTCCGTGTGTGGTTATGACCTGACCCCCTATCCCCCTATTGACGAGATACCGTCCGAGTTGTGGGAGAAGGAGAAAAAACGCATTGCCGTCGCCAAGCGGGTTTGGAAATCGTCTCAGTCTCAGGTAAAGTCCGCACAGTTGATGGTCTCTCACCTGCAGTCTTATTTATATGAGATGACCCGGAACATTTACGGTTTTACCCAATCCCAATCTCAACTCCCATCCCAGAGTCAAGCGATCGCATCTCARCTTCCATCCCAGAGTCAAGCGATCGCATCTCAACTTCCATCCCAGAGTCAAGCGATCGCATCTCAACTCCMATCCCAGAGTCAAGCGATCGCATYTCAACTCCMATCCCAGAGTCAAGCGATCGCATCTCAACTCCMATCCCAGAGTCAAGCGATCGCATCTCAACTCGACGAGTCG
>NZ_PKGG01000233.1:0-7878 GCF_046480465.1 Arthrospira sp. PCC 8006 | reverse complement strand
ACTCACTGTGGTCATGTGCATTCCCAGCTAGGTGGCTCAAAAGTGTTCCGATGTCCTGAGTGTGGGTTCACTCTACCCAGGGACTGGAACGGTGCTTTTGGAATCTTTCTAAAAGCTTTGCGGGATACCGCCTCTGTTACCTTAACGGGTAATAGTGCTATCGTCGCATTGTCAGGCAATAGCCGGATAAATGTCGCGTAAATGTATCAGAATCCTAGTCAAGTGATAACCATCGTGGTTATAGGAGGGTCAAGCATCATGTTGGGAAGGATAATGGTGATCGCCAAAAATGTGTTTTGGGAAGTCATGCGCGCTAGGGTTCTCTATATTTTGGGTATCTTTGCGCTGTTGATGGTCGCAGCAGTTGAACTAATGCCCCAAGTCGCTGCTAGTTTAGAAGATAAAATTGTCTTAGATCTCGGTTTGGCTGCTATCAGCCTTCTTAGCTTAATTGTGGCAGTTTTTGTCAGTACCACTTTAATTAACCAGGAAATTGAAAAACGCACCGTTTATTTACTGCTTTCTAAGCCGGTTAGCCGCCCGGAATTGATTATTGGTAAACATTTGGGTTTGTGGGCGGTCTTAGCAGTTTTGGTCGTGGTAATGACAGCCATATATATGGGGGTTTTAAGTCTTAACCAAATTCCATACCCCGCACCAAGTATCGCCATTTCTAATCTGTTGATTTGGATTAAGTTTGGGCTAATTGGGGCGGCGGGCATTTTGTTAGGCGTGTTAACCAGTTCTCTGTTGGCTACACTCCTAACTTTTGCGGTTTATGTAATGGGAAGTCTCAGCCGAGACTTACTCGAATTGGGTCAAATTAGCGATAGTCAAACCATTGAAAATGTGATGACGGCAATGTATGTCATTTTACCGGATTTAGCCCGTCTGAATCTCAAAAATGATGCCGTTTATGCAGATATCCCTGATGTTCCTATTCTCGTGGCTAATGCTGGATATGGTATCATTTACACCGTCCTACTATTAGCCTTGGCGATCGCTATTTTTTCCCGCCGAGAATTATAAGCCATTAGTCATCATATCCCGCCCACACAGAGGCTAAATTTCCCCGACTGGGTGTGAACTGGTCAATGATTTGGTTAATCCGCTTTTCTAGCTGCTGTAAAGACAACTCCCGGCTCGCTGGTTTCACATCGGATATATTCCAATACTCCACCGTATTCACCCAGGAAGGATATCGTTTAACCATTAACGGACGATATATTGATTCCTCAATGGCAATAATTTTATTGGCATTTTTAAAGTTAATTTGGGATACGGGTCTGATGGTTCGCACAGAATAATCTAAGGAAATACCCCGCTTCTCCAATTCCGAAATCACTTCTAAGGCGATCGCCCCCATTGAATAATTACTAGAATAATGGCTTTTATCTACTGGTAATAAAGCCGAATAAGCCCGCCAACTCAAGCCCCTGGTTTCCGCCAAATAATTAAACAAATACTCAGAAAATCGACTCAGATAGTCATTTCCTGTAGACAAAAATAAAATTGTTTTCATAAGCACCTTGATGTTGATTAAATTTGGGTTCAGACAGCAACCATGTATCTGGTAGGCGGAAGTTTAGGGGCTGGTTGGTAAATTAGCCCTGCCATGTTCTCAATAAATCTTACCGTAGATCCAGTTTAGCAACAACCACTATAACTTATTGGATAGATTTCGGCAATTTATTTGATGGACATCAACTTAGAACGTCCCCAGACAGCGGGTAATCAGAATAGTCTCAACCCATAGACTGAGTACCATAGTGATAAAACTTCTCAAAAGTGATAATATGAACCCAGTTGCCAGTTGTGATAATTGACTGAGAACCCGATCGCATTGTACCATGAACATAATCATTCAGTGTATTCTCAGTTACATAAAACTTTTCAGTTATACAATTGGTTCAGCATGAGGGCTGATATGATTAAGGCTGGGGATTAGGGATCACTATATTAAGTTTTTTGGAAAACTGAATCATTTTCTCCCAGATGGCAGGATAATAACAGAGATAGGGTTAGATCCACCAAGGTGAAACTTTGAGGACGGCCGGGTAATTCTCGGCTAATTCTCAGCGGTGAACTCCTATCAGGTAATAAGATTTACAAGCAAATCACCCTATGAATATTCAAACAGTTATCCTACGGGGTTCTTATTTAGATCAGCTAGTTCATGAATTGCGCGACTACTTCCCTGATGTCATTGTCCGCACTATTGGGAATGTCAATATCTTAGTCGAGGAGTCCTTTTCGGCAAGAATTTCCGCCAATTTGTCAACCACGATAATTTTAAACTATGCCGAATTTGACTATTGTGAAATCGATGTCATCACTGCTGGTGGAGATGTCGGGTTTTTAAATCTAGGTTATGGTGCGGGAAAAGCCAGAATTGACAGCTTTGTGGAGATGCTAGAATCAATCTGCAAGTCCCATAACTGGAAAATTGAACGAAAAATCGATCAGTAGCATCACTTTATTGTTAAAATTCGTAAAGGAACTGTTAAGGATAATGTAGGATGCGGGTTGCGATCGCTGGAGCTGGATTAGCTGGCATGGCCACAGCCGTTGATTTGGTTGATGCTGGACATGAAGTAGAACTATTTGAGTCCCGCCCCTTTGTGGGTGGTAAAGTAGGTAGTTGGGTAGACCCAGAAGGTAATCATGTCGAAATGGGTCTGCACGTCTTTTTTGGCTGCTACTACCAACTATTTGATTTAATGAAAAAGGTGGGAGCCTTTGAGAATCTGCGATTAAAAGACCATATTCACTGCTTTGTCAACCCCGGCGGCGTGATCGGAAGTTTAGATTTTCGCTTCTTTACTGGCGCACCCTTCAACGGACTAAAAGCCTTTTTCACCACTTCTCAGCTTTCCGTCCAGGATAAATTGCAAAATGCGATCGCCCTGGGAACTAGCCCCATTGTCCGGGGTTTGGTGGACTTTGAGGGAGCCATGAGAAACATTCGAGACCTAGATAAAGTCAGTTTTGCGGACTGGTTTCGCCGCCAGGGGGGGTCTGAAGGTAGCCTAAAACGGATGTGGAACCCCATCGCCTATGCTTTGGGTTTTATCGATACTGAAAATATCTCCGCGCGCTGTATGCTCACGATTTTCCAGTTTTTCGCAGCCAAAAGCGAAGCCTCCGTCTTGCGAATGTTGGAAGGGTCTCCGGCGGAATATCTCCATAAACCTATTGTTAACTATCTCCAACAACGGGGCGCTAAAATTCATCTGCGACGACGGGTCAGAGAAATTCAGTTTACAGAAATTGACGGTAAAACCCGTGTCACTGGCTTGGTGGTCGCCCAAGGGGAAGCCGAAGAAACCATTATTGCAGATGCTTATGTTTGCGCCTGTGATGTTCCTGGGGCTCAAAAAATGCTCCCAGAGGCTTGGCGAAAATGGCCGGAATTTGACAATATTTACAAGTTAGATACTGTTCCCGTAGCCACAGTGCAATTACGCTTTGATGGTTGGGTAACAGAACTCCAAGACTCACTCGCACGCCAACAGTTAGAAAAAGCCGTGGGTATAGATAACTTACTCTATACTGCTGATGCCGATTTCTCCTGTTTTGCTGATTTGGCTTTAACCAGTCCGGGAGATTATTACCGATCAGGACAGGGTTCTCTGCTACAGTTGGTTTTAACTCCGGGCGACCCTTTTATTAAACAAAATAATGAGGCGATCGCCAATCATGTTCTCCAGCAAGTTCACCAACTTTTCCCCTCTTCCCGAGAGTTAAATATGACTTGGTATAGTGTAGTTAAACTAGCCCAGTCCCTCTATCGGGAAGCCCCCGGAATGGACCCCTACCGTCCCCCCCAAAAAACTCCCATTGCTAACTTTTTCTTAGCTGGTAGTTACACACAACAGGATTATATTGATAGCATGGAAGGTGCTACCCTCTCCGGGCGACAGGCTGCCCGTGTTATCCTGGAAAATGCCCCTAACTTTTTGGAACTAAGCAAGCTGGGGGTACAGAGCTAAAATATTGTCCCTGTCTGGCTTGCTATAAGTAGGGCGGGGACTATGCCTCGATATAAACCACCTCACACCTTAATAATTAAGTAACTCAAATGGCTGATTGGTTAGAACATAGCGTGCAAATAGAAGTTAATGTTCCCATTGATATCGCGTGGGATTTATGGTCGGATTTAGAACAAATGCCACGGTGGATGAAGTGGATTGAGTCCGTGAATATATTGGAAGAAAACCCCGAACTTTCTAAGTGGAAGTTGGCTAGTGGTAACTTTGAATTTAGCTGGCTTTCTCGCATTCTTAAAGAGATTCCACATCAGATTATCCAATGGGAATCAGTCGATGGGTTGCCTAACCGAGGCGCTATCCGTTTTTACGATCGCCATGGTAGTAGTATTGTCCGCCTCTCCGTGTCTTATGCTATTCCCGGTCTGTTAGGTAAGATTATGGATAATCTTTTTTTGGGGGGTGTCGTTGAGTCTACTATTGCTAAGGATTTGGAACGTTTTAGGGATTATGCCTTAGATTATTATGCTAATCGCTGAACTTTATTTATGGGAAGGGTTGACAGGTCGCCCCAAATATTGATACAATATTGACATATTTTAAATGATTGGAATCTGTGCCAAAACTAAAATAATGTCAATATTACGATTATTTAGCATAATAGCATAAATAAACTCAGAAAGCAACCCCTACCCCCCTACTTGTGACGAGGGGGCTTGTTACAAAACTTAACATAATTCCAAGGACAATTAACAATTAATAATTCCCGGAGATTGGCTATTGCCTAATGGTGGCGGGTTGAGGAATATCAAATTGTGCAGGAATTGACAATTGAGAGGGGAAGGGGTGGAACGATCCATGATCGACAATTCCGAATTATTTTCCTGCAAATGTCCGGTGTTGGGGTATATTCAACAATATTGCAGGATTCGTAATACAGATTTTGTGGATTCTGTCTATGTAGTTTAGAACAAATGGGAGAAGAGATTTAATGAAACGATTGGGTCAGGTATTAGCGTTAGTAGGCTTGTTGGTAGGTTTGCTAGGATGGAGTGCCCCTCAGTCTGCATGGGCAGCGGATTTGAGTTTTGTTCAATTACCGAGTCTGCAAGCACCAGTTTTGGCGGAAGTTAACCGCAGAAACAAAGCTGATGCAAAGCTGGGCACTGAATTTGGGAAAAAACTGGATTTGAATAATAGCTCAATCCGAGAATTCCGTCAATATCCGGGAATGTTTCCCACATTGGCCAAAATGATCATTGACGCAGCGCCCTATGATTCAGTGCAGGAAGTATTAGAAATTCCGGGGTTAACCGATGCCCAGAAAGAGATTATAGAACGCTATATCGGTGAGTTTACCATCACTCCGGTAGAGCCGATTCTACAGGAAGGAGATTTCCGCCTCAATACCGGAGTCTATGACTAGGTTGGAGTAGAGAATCAGTTGATGGCTAAAATGTAACTATTCTAGGCTAGGAATCAGGCTAAGAATTTATAACCGCCGCCATTTCTATGGACAACGCGCCCTAAGTCGGTGTGGGTCTGTGAGAAAAGGGGGCGGTTCGTTTTTGTGGTCTATGGGTATAGATGTTGTTGTTGGATGATCTGACCTTGAGAGTTGACCCAAATATGGGAGGCTTCCCGAATTTGACCCTGTTTGAGTATAGCGATCGCAAAATGTCTATATTTATCAGATCCTGTGCCTTGAATGCGCGGGACAGTGGCAGCATTAAGATATATAGTCTGATGTTCATCGATGGCTATGGATTTCCGCAGATAGGCTTTAGTATGGCGGAGGGTGTGGTGCATATGACCAAAGCCGACTAGGGGGATAGTTTTTCCGTAATTGCGGGTTTGGGTAATAGCTTCGGCAAAGTCGGGGTCGCCATAGTCGCCGCCAATGGGTTTCCAGTCTTTACCACAGGGTGATTCTGGGGTGTCTCCTAAACCACTAGGGCCGTTATGTCCCAAAAAAATAATCTGGTCTAATGCGGCGTTTTTAACTTGGGCTAAAATGCGATCGCTTGATTCTTGGTTGCTGTTGACACCAAAGCGGGTTTGATAAAATTCTTGATTTGTCCATTGTGGCCCTCCCCAACTAAAGGGCCGAGTACCGACAACCGTTAATCCTAACTCAGGAAAATCTCGTTTTCCATAGCCAACGTGGGCGGGTCCCAGCAGATCAATTTGGGTTTGCACCCGGTCTTCCCGGGTGCGATCGTAAGGGCATTTTTGGCGACCCCACTCGGTCATGCTATACCAAGCGTCATGGTTTCCAAACACTACCGCCTTGGGTAAATCTAACTGAGCGATCGCCTTAACCACCTCTAGGGCTTCATTACCAAAATCACCTACAAATAGGGCTAAGTCTACCCCCAACTGTTTTAAGGCTATCTCATCTTCTGGTTCCCATTGGTCGTGGATATCTCCAATTAGGGCAATTTTGACAGTTAATTCCGGTGATGGGCTCATTGTATCTAATAGTACGTTTTTTTCTAGGATAAGTTGTTGCGACCCCAGGTTGAGATTTCTGGCTTTACTATTTTTGGTGAATTCAACTATAATTAGTAATTAGAGAATCACAAACCAGAGGTCAACTGATGTTTGCAGCGACTTTAGACCGACAACCGACCCAATATGAGAAGCCAGAGGACTTGTTTGAGGCGATCGCCACTTTAAAGAAAGACCTAAATGCGATCGTGCTGGCCCACTATTACCAAGACCCCGATATTCAGGACATCGCCGACTATATTGGCGACTCCCTAGGACTGTCGCGCCAAGCTGCCGAAACCCATGCAGATGTTATTGTATTTGCCGGGGTTCACTTCATGGCAGAAACCGCTAAAATTCTCAATCCAGAAAAACAGGTTTTACTCCCCGATCTTAATGCCGGATGTTCTCTAGCTGATAGTTGTCCTCCCCATGCTTTCGCTGCCTTCAAAGCTGCCCATCCTGACCATTTAGTGGTATCTTATATTAATTGCACTGCCGACATTAAGGCGATGAGTGATATCATCTGCACCAGTGCTAATGCCGTCAAAATAGTTAGCCAAATTCCCGCAGATCAGCCAATTATTTTTGCACCCGATCGCAACTTAGGGCGCTATGTCATGGCAGAAACTCAACGAGAAATGCTATTATGGGAGGGGGCTTGCATGGTGCATGAGAATTTCTCCGAAAAGAAAATTGTGCAGCTACAGATTGAATATCCCGGCGCGGAAATTATTGCTCACCCCGAATGTGAACCCCCAGTTTTACGTCATGCTCATTATATCGGTTCTACCACTGCTTTATTAAAGTACGTCAAAGAAAGTGCAAATTCCACTTTTATTGTAGTTACAGAACCCGGAATTATTCACCAAATGAAAAAAGAGGCTCCCGCCAAACAGTTTATTGCCGCGCCCCCCATGAACAGTTGCGCCTGCAATGAGTGTCCCCACATGAGGCTAAACACCCTCGAAAAACTCTATTTATCTATGAAAAATAGACAGCCAGAAATCACCTTACCCCAATCTACCATAGAGGCGGCATTGCGACCTATTCAGCGGATGTTAGAAATGAGTTAATTAATAGGGAATGTAAATCCTTCTCTGTCTACCTCTGGGAGAGGGCAATATCATGTAGGGGCGGGTTCGGCGAATGTCTTCACTAGGGGCGCGAAGATGAATAAACCCGCCCTCCAAACCTGTCTAATTCCTCCACTAGGGGCGCGAAGATGAATAAACCCGCCCTCACCCACCATAATCAACCCGGCATCACAACCAGGAAATAAATAAACCCGCCCTCACCCACCGGAATTAATCATGGTAGGGGCGGGTTCTACTGTCAACCCGGCATCCCCACCAGGATATGAATAAACCCGCCCTCACAAACCATAATAAATCATCAA
>NZ_PKGG01000038.1:0-32593 GCF_046480465.1 Arthrospira sp. PCC 8006 | reverse complement strand
TGGCTATCGCCGTTACTCTCAACCTTACGTTATACTCAAGGGGTTCACAACTCCTCTCTTTTTTCGCTCAGTCTTGACCTTGAGTCTCTCTGCCTTATCTGGTTGTCGAAGCCAGATGTTGAGACACATAGATAGTTATGGGATGGTCAGGGGTGCGAATCCCTTATATTCCACCAAGGGGTGGAAGTCCCACTAGGAGGTTATTTCA
This sequence comes from Arthrospira sp. PCC 8006, assembly GCF_046480465.1. Classification (NCBI taxonomy): domain Bacteria; kingdom Bacillati; phylum Cyanobacteriota; class Cyanophyceae; order Oscillatoriales; family Microcoleaceae; genus Arthrospira; species Arthrospira sp. PCC 8006. The sequence goes on along the minus strand of NZ_PKGG01000038.1, from coordinate 32,385 downwards.
GGCATTGCAGCCCTATTTCACTCCTAAACGTCTCGCACGCTATATCAGCATCTAGCACGTAATATTCACCTTTATTAATACTCTGGTAAATCCTACTTATTGCATCTTGTGCTGACCGTCCGGGTCGGAACCCGTAACTAGTGCCTTCAAATCTCGATTCCCATTCAGGTTCGAAAGCCGACTTAACCAAGTCTTGCCTTGCTCTGTCTTGGATTGTGGGAATTCCTATTCCAGCTTTTTTCATCCCTACCGGGTTTTGGAATCCACACCCGTCGCAGTGGTTTGGCTTTGAGATTTCCCTTAATGCTCTCCACAAATTCAAACCTTTGTCTTGGAGAGATTGCTCTTACTCCATCAACTCCGGCTGTTTTCTTGCCTTGACCCGCTTGGGGGGCGGGTTTATTAAGCTGACTGTTGGGAAGCATGGCTGACCGTGGAACCCGCCCCTACAGCCGTATTGCTAGGAGCCGGGCATAATATGACTTCACCAATAGACGTTGCAACCTTCTTACCTTTGCATCTTGTCCCGATTTAGCTGCTTGAAATATCCTCTTTTGGAGCTTAAAGACGTATCTCTGAACCTTGGCCCAGTTAATACTTCTCCATACAAACGCACGTCTTTGTAAGTTTTGGTTTCCCAAATCCCTTACTTTCTCTCGATTTCGTCATATTGACTCCTACTAGACTCTATTCTTACAATCAAACCGTGACCTGTTAGCATATCCCTACCATTACAGTTGGGCGTTGGCTTCTGGTCACATCTCACATCCTCTAGGACTTGCGGTTACACTTATCCCTACTGATATCTCGACCAGATAATCAGAGTCCAGGAGGACTTAAAACGTTCCGTTTATATGGGCATTCCATCTTTAGATTTGTCCTTTCCACCGGGGTACTTTTAAAGGTCTGTGTAGGTAGTAAATAGAAGCCCCTACTTTTCCCCTTACTCTTTTGAGCGCAGCGTATCAACCTATTTCGCTACTATATTATTACGATGGTTCAAGCCGGACATTCGGTTTCCCTAATCATGGATGGTTGGCAGTGGTCTCGATTCTGGTGTTGGGTTGCACCTCGGAGCCTTCCGTTCCCAGCTTCAATCCTGAGATTGTGATTCCCAAAACTGGGGGTGGCTATCGCCGTTACTCTCAACGCCCTGATTTCTCAGTTGGTTTATGACCTTGAGTCCCCTGCCTTGCTTAGATTTCTCCAAGCGTCGGGACATATAAACAGTTATGGGATGGTCAGGGGTGCGAATCCCTTATATTCCACCAAGGGGTGCAAGTCCCACTAGGAGGTTATTTCAGGCATTGCAGCCTTATTTGACTCCTAAACGTCTCGCACCAATTTATTTAATTTTAGCGCTACTGGAATATAATAACGGATGACAACACCGCAAGAAAAGGCCAAATCGTCTTCAATCAAGAAAACGATAGCCCTCTTGTCGCCTTCTGCTGTAATGGCAGCTTAAACCGTCCTATGTCTGTTTCTGGATTACTAGAACTAGCTCACCAAAAGCTCCACTGGCCTGAACTGGCTCAAGTCATGGAGCCAACAGGTGCTGGACCCAGCGTGTATGCACGCCTAGCTCGGGAAAAACTGGGAAGGAATATCAAAAATCTTTTAAATGGTTCTGGTGCTGACCTCCAAGTGGGAGTGCTGGCTCCAAATCCTCAAGGGGATGAAACTGAGGCCCCTATCGCCGTGGTCTGTCAGTTTCCTATTCCAGTATCAGAGGCCATTCTTAAAGAAACTTACAGACTTGCATGGAGTTTTGCTCGCTCTCCGTCGCTAATTACGGCGGAACCAGATCGGTTGCGAATTTGGAGCTGTTACGAAGGCCCACCAACCGAATTTGAGAATCTCAGACCAGTTGCTGAAGTTTCGCGTCAGCAACTTGAATTATTTGATCAGCCCTCTCTCTCGCAACAGGCGGCTGATACTTTCCGCATCCACTGGGCTGATTTGGTGTCAGGGCAATTTTTTCAAGCTAATAATAAGCGATTTCAGCGTAGCCAGTCTGCTGACCAAATGCTCCTGAGCAATCTCAAAAGTGTCCGCAAGCAACTTAATAAACTTAAACTCGATTACGACACCATCCACGATCTATTAGCCCGGATTATTTTCATTCAATTTCTATTTGACAGAAAAGATTCCCAGGGAAACGCCGCTTTCAATCCAGATTTACTAACTCATTTATATGAACAAGCATATTTATTAGAAAGCCATGCAAATTTAACTGAAATTTTGCGAAATAAAACAGATACTTATAATTTCTTTCGCTGGCTTAACAATAAATTTAATGGAGATTTATTTCCCGGAAAAGGAGCGACCGAAGGGGAACGCGAACACGAATGGCAAGTAGAGGAACATAAAGTCACTGAACAACATCTCAATCTGCTTGCAGAATTTGTCAGTGGCGATCTGGAAATGGAAACGGGACAGGGTTGCCTCTGGCCGCAGTATTCCTTTGATGCCATACCCCTTGAGTTCATTAGTAGTATTTATGAAGAATTTGTTGACAAGGGAAAAAAAAATGCGGACAAAGGAGTTCACTATACTCCAGGACATCTGGTTGACTTTATCTTGGATGGCGTCTTGCCGTGGGATAGTGACGAGTGGGATCTGAAAATCCTTGATCCGGCTTGTGGATCGGGCATTTTTCTAGTAAAAGCATTTCAGCGACTTATTTATAGATGGAAGAAAGCTTATCCAGTCGAAGAAATAACTGCACCCATATTGCAACAAATTCTTGCAGGTAATTTGTTTGGAGTAGATGTTAATCCGCAAGCAGTAAGGGTAGCTTCATTTAGCCTTTACTTGACTATGTGTGATGAAATCGATCCTCGATATTATTGGGAGCAAGTACGCTTTCCACGCTTGAGAGACAAGCGATTAATATCCGCAGACTTTTTCCAAGAAAATGTAGAAGGGTTTCGCACAGTGCATGATGCGGGGCAATACGATTTAGTGATAGGTAATGCTCCTTGGGGAAGAAATACCGTTACTCGATTTGCGAATTCTTGGGCAAGAGACAATGAGTGGCCGATTACTTACGGCAATATTGGCCCACTTTTCTTGCCCAAATCTGCGGCTTTAGCAAAGGCTGGTCAACCGATTGCAATGATGCAGCCTGCTGGGGGGCTAATTTTCAATCAAATTAGCACAGCTCAAGAATTCCGGCACAAACTTTTTTGTGAATATAAAGTAGATGAAATTGTGAATTTATCTGCTTTGCGATTTGGGTTATTCAAAGATGCTATTTCACCCACTTGCATTGTCACGATGTCTGCCGAATTGCCCAATGGTGAACCATTGTCTTATATCTGCCCAAAGCCTGTTGCCAGTAATGAAGATGATTACCGGATAGTTATAGAACCTTATGATATCAATTTAATTTATCCGCAAGAAGCAATCCAAGATTCTTTGGTGTGGACTGTATTAATGTGGGGCGGCAGACGGGATTTAGCTTTAGTGCGCCGGTTGAGCCAAGGACAAAACTTTGAGAAACTGGAGCGTGCTAAAATTGCCATTAAAAGACAAGGTATTATCCGGGGTGATAGAAAAAAGTATCAGGAAGATATACTGGGAAAACGCCTGTTACGGCAGTTCCCCAAGGGTCCATTTATTTTTATCAATCCAGAAGATTTGCCTATTAACGCGGATCCTGATACCCATTCACGAGATTCTAGCGATTTGTCGGCGTTTGAAATACCCCAACTAATTTTAAAGCAAGCTTGGACAATTGATTCCAAAAGATTTCAAGCAGCAATTATCCGATCAGATGAAGATAAGCAAGGAGTGCTTTGTTCTGAAAGTTACGTGACTATCCATGTTGCACCTCAATATACTTCAACTTTAGAAGCGGCTTGTCTAACTTATAACAGCAAGCTTGCTGTTTATTATCTTCTTTTGTCAAGTGGCCGCTTTGCTTCTTATAGACCTGAACCTAATATTAACGAATTGCTGCGGGTTCCAATTCCTGAAAGTCCAATGCGATTACATAATATTCAAAGATTGGATTTTGATGATGTAGACCATCGTGTGCGTGAAGCCTTTTCCTTAAAGGATAGTGAGTGGTTGCTAATTGAGGATATCTTTAATTACACTTTACCTGATTTTAAAGGTAATCGTTCATCTCCTGGACGGCAAAGCACTCGTTCCCAATCTAGCGATCTTAAAACAGGAGCTTCGGAAGATGTCTTAAATGAATATTGCAATTATTTTTTAAAGGTGATTAAAGCTGGGTTTGGAACAAATAAAAACATCTGTGTTAAAATTTTTCAAGAGCAAAACCACACCTCTATTCCGGTTCGTTTAATTGCTTTTTATCTCACCCCAAATGATGAGGGTGAAGAAATCGAGGTTGAACCCCTAGATTCTTTAGAGCTTATAGAACAGTTAGAGAGGTTAAATCAATCATTTTTAGAAAAGTCCAGTATAGAGGAGGGGGGAATATTTTATCAGCGTGTTGCTAAAATATATGATTCTATTCACTTGGATGGAAAAACCATTCCTACTGTGTATTTTGTAAAACCCGACAAAAGACGCTACTGGACACGCTCTATGGCTTTACGGGATGCTGACGAAGTGGCTGCTGCTCTTATGATGTGGCACAGCGGATTTGAATCTTACTCATAAATTAAATTAGGAGTCATAAGTGGCTAGGAGACGACCAACACCGTGGGAAACCAAAAAATTACCTGTTCCACCTGATTTTGTTCAACTAGCAAAAGAGTGGTGTGAAGACGAATCAATGTTGATCCTAACATTAGTCTGGGAGGGATATGACCGGCTCCGAGAGTGTGACTTATTAACAATTTGCTGGGAACAAGATTATGAGGAGCGAGAAAGGACGATTACCCAACGATTTGTACCAAGAATTCGACAATGTATGACGGGATGGGAGCCATTTGATGTAGAACATGGTCCCTATGAATTTGAAACAAGGAAGGCACCACCGGCCCAGTCACCACAATATGATATTGCTTTTGTTATGCATGGTGGTGACGGAAGAATGATGTGGCCGTTAGAAGCAAAGGTGCTTCCTTCCGAGGGGAAACTTTCTGAGTATATAAACGACATTAATAATGAATTTTTGACTTGTCGATACGCACCATTTTCTAGCCAAGGTGGTATGCTTGGGTATCTTTTTTCTACTCAAACCAGTAAAGTATGTAGTAATATTGAAGCCAAACTTTCCTGTAGTTTGTATCATCATCCACATTTTTTAAATAGAATTCATAAAATCTCAAAACACCGCCGTCCAGTTCCAACAGGAAAGCCTTATCCTGCTAACTTTCTTTGTCACCATTTAATTTTGCAGATTACTACTGAGAGTTTGTAGCATATCCTAAACTGGCAATGGATAATTTTTACATTCCAGCAAGTTTTTACCGCTAACTTAACCTGCTTTTATAAACCCTCTTAGACCTTCTAATTGATGCCCTGAGATTTTAAGGGATTGTTAGCGAGGATGCCACCAGAACGCAAGATAGAGGGTAAATTTCTAATATGGGTAATAGGGTAGATATAGGTGGTCATCTGACGAAAATAGGGGGAGGGGGCAGGGTAAGCACATCTCAATCAGGATTGACACTAGGATTTGAGAATAAGCATTCTGTAATCATCACTCATTGCCACCCGTTTGATTCCCACATACTGGATGCCAGCTTTTTTGTCAGTTAAATTTTATACCAAATTAGATGCGTTTACCCTGTCGAGTATAGCAATTTTGGAGTGGGGAAACCTGCGATCGCCTTTCTAGGAATGTGTTTTACACTCCCTAGAGTGGGCGATCGCAACTTCAGCAATCTACAACTCCAGCTTATCAAATTCCTCCGGTTCTCCATCGGGCAGTTTCATCAAAACCTGTTGAAATTGTTCCCAACTTCCTCGTTTTCCTCGCTCTATTAAATAATCTTGGGTCATCCAAGCGGCAACTTGAGCCGAAAGGGCGATCGCAACCAGTTGGTCAAGGGAGATATTTTCTCGGGCTGCCAATTCTGCTACTTGTTGGTACAAGGCATCGGGAATGGTTACATTTAACTCACGCATTTAAAGTTTTCACATCAAGCTAAACGTCAATTTTCAAAACTAACTTTAGCAGTGGAGTCTTTAGCCATAAATTCTTTGACATCTAAAACCTCGATTGTCACCACATCTCCACTGGGAGAATAGTGAATGATCAGGGAGCCTTCATCTTCAGCATAGGCAATGGGTTCGTCTGATAGTTCAATCAGCAAAGCATCCACATCTGGACTATATCGAATCCGTTTCATATCGCGACCTCCTTCGTGGGTAGTGGGTAATGACTAAAATGCGATCGGCATATTCTCTATAGACGCATCTGAGAACTAAAGTCTCATTTAATCTTTTTTGAGCGATGTATTTTTCTCCTCCGCTAGACTCTACTTTGTCTGGCGAGCGGATTGTGTCTATAATTATCTCGGGAGAAATCGTGATTCCGTGAGTGGCTAAGACTTCAATTTTTAGGACGGCGTGTTGGCTTAGTTCTATACTTTTTTCCGCAGTCAAAGCGATCGCCTCCGGTTTAGATTGACAGAAATGAAAGGCGAGCCTCCATTTGTGTCAGTTTTCCCCAGAGTTCGTCTGGAACTTCAAGGGTAATGATAGACATTGGAGAACCTGTAAAAAATAGTTGCTGTATTATAGCAATTTGGGAGGGGGGGAAAGCTGCGATCGCCCTAGGGTTCCATCACCTCACGGATAGTACCAATAGCACCCCCTAAAATCTCCGCAGCGCGATCAATTTCCGGCTCAGTGGTAAATTTGCCGATACCAATCCGCAAAGCACCTTCCATGGCATTTGGGGATAAAGCGATCGCCCGCAAAACATGGGACGGTGCTTCCACTCCAGAGGAACAAGCCGCCCCCGTAGAAATTGCCAGGCGATCGCGCACCCGTGCTATAATCGCACTATTAGGAACATCTGGAATCGAAATATGCAGATTTCCCGATAAGCGATAATTAATATCTCCATTAATCACCAAACCCGATATTTTGTCAAGTAGTAAATCCTGTAATTTATCGCGCCAATTGGCAATTTTTGCCTCATCTTCTGCCATTTCCAAACCTCGCAGGCGACAGGCTTCTCCCAACCCGACAATTCCCGGCACGTTGAGAGTACCAGACCTAATTCCTCCTTGATGTCCGCCGCCAAACAGATACATGATCTCGATAGTAACGGGTTCTGAATATCATGGGTTTAGTCAATCACTCCTGGACAGACTCAAGTTTGTAACCGTCGCCAAACCGCATCTTTCAACAATGTATTTTGCATCAAAATACTTCGGTCTTCGCCGGTGTATTCTCGAATGCGATCGCTACACTCTAAAATATGGTTCAGATAGATGTGATCGCTCTCTGTCGTCATAATAACTCATCCCTTCCTCAATACCTGCTGTGGAATCAAACGTCCCATTTTCTGCGGATATCCTCAAGATTTTTATTGACAGATCGCCTCCTTTTAGGATTAGTGACTATCACCTACGACAACTCAATAGGCGATCGCCTCAAATCGGGTCGGTGCTGCTGGCGTTTTAGCTATTCTAGTATTTATTCGCTATCTTGCATAGAAACATTCTCTAAAAGACGGCTGGAAATTTTATCATCTTTCGCCAGTTCTCCCAAACTCGCTTTGATATTCTGTTTGCACTTTTCTTGGACTTCTGCTTTTCTTTCAGCTTCTAGTTGTTCAATTAGTTTGGCGATTTCTTCTTCAGATTTTTTCTCACCAATTGATTTCGCCTTTACAAGCTGAATCTCTTGTTTAAACTCCGTGGAATTTAGGGATGTATCAACTGCTGCTTTAATGTATTGGTTACGAACCTCAACAATGCCGTAAGTTAAGTAGGGCAAATTTCTTCTATATGCTTCAGACAGGGAAACATCGGTAGCTGTGTTTAATCCCTGTAGCAGCGTCTCATAAGCGTGTTTGCAGTGAACCATCTCTAAAATGGCATAACGAAAGAAGAGCCATTGACTCTCATTAAGTTCTTTCACACTTTGAGATAAAAGACCGCGCAAACCTATTTCATTGGGTGCGAAGACTTTTGCTCTGGGTTCATTCACAAAACCTGTCAGAGTCCGATGCTCCACCTCTGTTCCAGATGAAAAGTAGGTGTTCAGTGCGTTGAGGTACAGATTGGAAACAAATTTAATGACCTGAAGACGCCGATCATAGGGTGTACCTGTATCTAGCATCAATTCGACCACTGAATGAACCGCCATCAAGTATCCGAGTTGGAAAGCTTGTGTGGAAACCGTATCAAAAATTGACTTGGCTCGATTGAGTAACTCTTTTCGCTCGGCTTCATTGCCGCCTTCAGCAGAGAAAAATCTCTCATAATCAATACTAAAGAACTTAGCGGCTGTTCGGTTTTTGATCTCATTTTCGTACCGATTGAGTGCTGAAGCAGTTGTTTTAGCATCTTGTAGCTGGTTCTTTACATAATCTCCAATTGATCGACCTTCTTCTTGGAGTTGGTCTTCCCGTTCGCGAAGCCGCTTAATATGTTCTTCAAAAACACTTCGGACTCCACTGCCTTCAAACAGCAGACTATAGCACTTGCGCTGAATCGGATCTGCTCTCAAATTTGGATCCAGTAACCGAGTGCGTAAGGCTCTCATTTCAGAGTTGTGTACGGCGAAAGGACGAAACCGATCAAAGAGTGGAAGCATGACAGCATCCGAAACATTCCCCAATAACTTGACCGCTTGTTCCACTTCATCCGGGGGATGAGATCTACCAGAACGACGGGAAAGTGTAGACCACTTCTGCAGTTCCGTTCCTATCAAAATTGTAGCTGGACGCTCTGAGTTTTGGATTCTTCTGCCATCGGTGATATCTTGTTTAGAGTCAAGCTGGAAAGCGGAGGGTACACCAAAGGCAACGGCTGCGTGCATTTTGTGCAAAGCTACTGCAGAGGTGTATTCAAGTTGACCCGCTACAACCTCAGTCTTGCGGTGTTGCGCTTCAGAAACTGAATCTCCAAATGCAAAGGAATAAATATGAGCAATTGAAGCCTCTGACTCACCACGACCTTTTAATTTGGAAAGGGTTTCACGCATCATCCTAGCTGCCAAGTCTTCATCGTCCAGTAAAAGTTCTCGGGATTGACTGACTGGCTTGGCGTTCTTATTGACGACTAAAAATATTTCCCGGCATACTGCTGGCAAGCTGATTCCCTTCTGCTTGAATTGTTCATTTTCTTCGTGGAGATCGGGAAAGAAAACAATGCAAATTGGTAATTCGATATTTTTGATTTGATTTTCCGTGAGGTGGAGGTGATTGTAAAATCCGGCAAAGTTATTCCCACCCCAGCTATCGTTGATTTGTCTGTGTAACGCTAAAACAGCCATTGCTCGGTGTTGACCATCAACGATAATGAAGGCAGTTTTTTGTCGGTTATATTTGATGACTCCCAGCGGAGTAATAGACCCTTCAATTTGAGCTTTTTCAAAATCAAATAAGTCACCAAAGCTGATTGACACTTCAGTGACGTTGCGCGGTGCTGGGTAGTAAGACTGGATTCCCGTTCTTTCCGTTTTTTTAGGGACTAATACCGCCATAATTGGAGGAAAAAATCGGGCAAATGCCCCCGATTCTCCTAGTAGATAAGGTATCATATCATGAGCAACGCGAGAATCATCTAAATCCCGTTGGAGAAGTTCATCAAATGTTAATTCTTCTATATTAAAAACTTCCCGCCAAGGAACCATCTGAGAAGCGAGAGAGTTTTCCCAAATCCCTTCTGAGCCAGGTTTCATTTTGGTTAACAGAAACTGAGCGCGGACTCGGTTATCGTCTGAACCGATAGTAAACTCGCCGTAGGTTCCGTAAATCGGATCTTTTTGAACTCCAAAGCTAAATGACATATCAGGGTCTCCCACAAATTGGATTTGTCACAAGTTGAAGTACCTTCTCTAGATCGCGTCTAGAAGCAGAATCTGATTCGGTATCTTCAGTATCTAGACCAATATCAGCCGGAAGTGCATTAGTAGGATATATATGCACTACTAAATCTCTTAGCGGTATGTTTCTAATTCGGGCTTCAAGTGCAAATGAATGCGGCAAGCCTAGGTATTCCATTGTCGATTGAACTGTTGCATCAGGAAAAACGTCCAAATGTTTGCTTACAGCGGAATCCTGATCCCAGTATTCATTTAAACACAAGTAGTGCTGGCGATACACTCGTTGTTTAAGATTTTTTGCTATCCCTATATAAATGGGTCGTGTAAAAAAATATACTGAATTAGATTTTAGGAAATTTACCAATAAATTATCTGCACTATCAATGGCGTTTGCAATGACGGCAGAGGCTAATTGTCTTTTAAAACCATAAACAACATCTAAAGACGATTTCGCTACTAATCGAACTCCATAACGCATTTGAATTTCTGTCGATATTTCTCCGGGAAGGTCAAGGAAAGATGAAATTATTTGTTCAACTGATTTAGGCTCGATAACTAACGGCTTGTAGTACCAAGCATACAAACCTGAAGTTTCAGGAATTCTGGCAATCTCGATTCCCCCTTGAAACTCCAGCCGATCGCTTGGCATTCGTGTACCCCTCCTATACTATTTGCTTCTGTTTCACAAATGACACGCCAAACATGGTAAATCCTCATCTTCCTCATCTAAGACTGAAGAGAGGACATCAGCTAGAGGTCGATTTGGGACTGATTTGGTTATTTCCTTAGCCATTGCTTTCTCATGGTTGGCAATAATTTCCTCCTTGCGTTCGAGTAGTTCTAATAAGGTCTCCCCATCTGTCCAAGTGTAATGTCTGCCGTCACTATGATTTTGCTCGTAGTCAACCGCCTGGGCAAACAGATCGGGATGTTCCTCGGCGAGCTTCACCCATTCATATTTTCGCTGAAAAAAACAGAAAAAGCAACCAGAACGACTGCGCCACCGATAATAGTCGGGGAGCCCGATGCCGCTCTCTTCTAGCAAGCGGAGGATATCTGCTTTAACTAAACCCTTCTCCTTAAACGGATATACGGGGCGGATATTCGGCTTGGTGGAGATATAGCCATCCCGGTTTTCGTCGGCGCGGATGCCGATATAGCTTATGGTTTCGTCGTCCCCGACAAATTCCTCTAAGGGCTTAATTTTCATCATCACGGTACACCAGCGCTTTTGGGGAGAGGGAAGTAACCCGCCATGAATGTCGAGCCAATGGTCAAATCCTCGGTGAGCGCTGAGATAGTGAATTTTAATCCCTAAGCGGGCTTTGATGCGATCGAGATACTCGTAAGTTTCGGGCAACTCCTTATGGGTGTCGCAGAAGAAATACTCCATCTGCGGCACTTGTTTGTGCAGAAGGATAGCAAGGGCTGTGCTGTCCTTGCCGCCGGATAAACCGAGGATATGTCTAATTGGTTTGTTGCTCATGCTTCGTATTCTGACGGGTTTTCTGCATTTGAGCAAGATTCTCCTGGGATGTTGCTCCCAAAACTCTTTCGGTTAGTTTAGCAACAAAGGCTTGCTGAAGTTGAGGATTATCCCGCAAAAGGTGATTTTGTAAGGTGGCTTCAACCAATTTCTCTATTTGGTTCTCCGACTCATGTTCCACCCAGACCATGCGGTGAGTTTCTTCGCCGTCGGGACGGGTAACGGTAATCCGCCGCGCCTCGAATCCCTCCCCTTTGGCGGCGACTTCTTTTTGCAAGGCTTCCAGGTTCTTAAACCGCCGCGAGATGTCACTGAGTTTAATTTCAAATCTGGTCGCATCTTCATCAGTCCAGGATTCGGCGGGTTTGTCGGCGACTATCATCACCAGTGCTTCTAACCACTGGCGATCGCTTTTAGTTTCCTCCGCTGCCGCCCTTGCAAAACTCTTGAGGGTGCGCTCTAAACACTGACCGCTAATATAACTAGCGCGGACTCGCAAATCTTCCCGCAGGCGAGTTTCGGGACTTCTGATGCCAAAGGCTTCAAATAAGCGGGTTTGGCACTGGTCTAATAAGCAATCATAGGCGGTCTGAATCTCTCGCAAGGCTTCCACTAGCTTGGCGCGGAGAGTTTTGGCAATATTGGCATCAGAGTCTTCTCCGGTGGTAATTGCAGGCAACCCACAGGCTTGGGGTAAAGATGTAAAAACCAGTTCATCGGGTTCCTGGTCTCGCTGCAACGCCTGCAATACCCCCACTGCTTGGGCGCTGAGGCGCTGAGTTTGAGTGGTATAGGGGGGTAATGCCTTAGCGAACTGAAACAAGGGTTTAACGACCGTTAACAGGGTGGTATTACGAAGCCCTGGTTTATTGAGGGGTTTGCGTTTGCCCCAAATGTCCTCCAATTCTTTAAAGACTTGCGATCGCACTCCGAGGACTTCAAAGTATTTCACCGAAAAGCGATCGGGATACCTCACCAATATCTCGAAATGTTCCAATCCCAACACGGGGATAAAGGAGCCATCTTTATAAACCCCCACATCATCCACATGGTAAAACAACACCGCCGCCAACAACACCGGAATCGCTCCCTGTTTCATGCCGTAGGGAGGCGCTTGCAGGCGCTGATAAAGCAAATCAAGGGTCTGCTGCTGTTCTTTCGCTTCCAGACAAAAGGTTTCGATCGCCTCCCAAACCGTGAAAATTCCCGAATCTTCTGGCGGCGGGTAAAATCCCCACTGGTCATCCTCGCACCGATGAATTTTGGTTTCCGATAAAACCGAGTAATAGATACTCACTTCCGGGCCGTATCCTGTCAATTCTAACTGTGAGCGCGGTCCGTATTCCAACATTGCCGAAATCAACTCCAGTCTCGCCTTAGCGCCTTGGGAGGTGAGGTCGCGCCGATTGATTAGTTCATTCCACAAAGTGGGCGTTTGAGAATAAACCTGATCGCACACCCGCGAGAGTTGTGCGTTTAAATCGGTAACGTGGTTGAGAGTTTCTGGTCGTCCCAAAATCCAGCAGCGGTTGCGATTTTCTGCCAGGTCAAAAGCCTGACTTAGGGCATCATCAAATAACTCCTCAGCTTGCACTAAGCGGTAACGTACTTCTCGGCGCGCCACCCCATCGGTTTGTAATTCCGGGGCATTATTTTCAATGTGTCGCAATGCCGCCAATTCCCGCGCTTGTATCCGCAAGGTCTCCAATTTAGCGGCACAAACCACGATTAAAGGTTTGCCGTCGGTGGTCATTTTAGGCGGATTATTGGGCAATGCTTCCCCCACCCAATAAGCGATCGCACCGTCGGCATTTTCCAGGGTACAAGAAAGAGTCGAGAGATGTATAGGATTATCGAGATAGCGCCGTTCAAAATAGCGCAGCGTACCGGTAATATAACTGTGGCGTTGGGCAACTAGGGGTTCCAAAGGGCGAATTTCCGACAGAAGTTCGACTAGGGTAGTGCGATCGCTTGCCAAATAGTCAGCCACAGCGCTATCTACATTAAAATCAGACCCAGCCCAAATCCGCAATTCATCGACTTGTCGCCGATAGGTAACGATTCCTTTTTGCAGCAAATTATCAATTGTCTTTTCCCACTCTGGGGACTCGTCCACACGGTCACACATTGCCAAAGCTACAAGCGATCGCGTAGCTTTCAGTCCCCCCGTGGTGGTGACAATGTTTAAGATTCCGATGGTTTTAAGCACCCGTAAACTGTCAGCATCCAGGGTTTTGGAAACATCGTTAATTAAGCCCTGTACTTCTATCCATCGTTGCAGTTTGGGGCGGGAGGTGATACCCATTCCCACAGCTTCGATAAAATAGTCGTAAACGCGATCGAGTTTCAATGCCTGCAGTTTAGTATCATCCGCTGCCGTCTCTTCTAAATAGCGCCTGAAGGAATAGGGCTCGGCACTGGTGAGAAATGTAAATAAGGAGCGTTCATTTTGGGCGTATTGGGTGCATAATTCAGGTAATACTAACGCCGTCAATGGATGCAGGGGATAGGTTGCACCTACCACGTCCGTAGTGATGTCTGCCGTGAGTGTGTCAGGTAGTAAATCGAACCATTCTTTAGCCCAATTATTAACCCCCTCTAAATGGGTTCCGGCATTGGCAGAATCGATGGCTTTACCAATCAATCGCATCATTTGAGGGGCGGAATCTTTAAAGGGGATATCTTCAAATCTGCCTTGAATTTTTGCCCATTCGTTGCGCTGAACCGAACTTAATCTTTCCCCATAGTCAGCAAAGGCTTGGTGCAATAATCCAATTAGATAAATCTGAGAATCTGTCTCTCTAGGAAGTTCCGCTAATTGCTGCAACAAATATAAATCTTCGGCTCCCTGATTTTGGGCGACAAATTCTAGGTTTTTTCCCAATTCATCAATCAATATCAAGACAGGGGTTTGGGCAGCTTTGGCTACTTCGACAACCAACTTGATAATCTTTGATGTTTGGATAGATTTGCCGTTTTCAACATCAGTATATAAATCTACTATTTCCTTAGCTATTTGCGGTGTTTTAGCGGGTTTATTGTTCTGCCCAAAAAATTGGGAACCCTTATACATCGCCCTAACAATCGTATGGCTCAAAGGTTCCCGCTGGGCGGTTACAATAGCGCGAAAAAAACCTGCTTTGGGGATAGCCTTAGTTAATGATAAATACTCTGTACTTTCGCTGCCAAGGGTAGTTTCAATTAGTGCTAATGCTTCCTTGTGGGCGGTATTTTCGCGGTCAGCACAGGCGGAAATTAAGAATTGAGCAAAGGAAGATTTCCCGGTTCCATAGACTCCGGTTAAAGTCCAGGCGCGGTTAGCTTGGGGGGTGGTAAATCCGGTTAAAATTMGCCCCAGAGCATCTAGCGATCGCTCTGTCAGAACATATCCAGCTAAGGCTTCTACTTGGTCGAAATCTCGCTCGATATTGATAGACCGAGAATAGCGACGATTGAGGCTAAAATAATCTGATAAAAATTTAGGCATTTGATTAGCCAACTCTCCTTTTATTGTAATACATCCCCAGCAGATGATCCGCTAATTTTTGGGGATTTTCGTTAAAGGAAAACTGAATTAATCCGGCGGCTTCTGATAAAGCGATCGCATTCCATCCCCGCGCCACCTTTTCAATGGCATCACAGACCGCAGTTTCTGGCAACTTAAAAACCATCCCCGGACTACCGATATCATACAGTAGTCGGGAGAGGGCGATCGTGCGTTGTTCACGCCCCACAAAGTCCGCATATTCTAAACAAGCAGCCACTACAATTTCCGGGGGTAAATTGCGCTTCTGGTTAACTCTAAAGGTGTAATATTTAGAGTCGCCAGCCCTATGAATTAACCCTAATTCGGCAAAAGGACAATCAATCGAATCCTCACTAACTTGGTGATTTCGGCTTTGTTTAACGTACATCCTTAGCAGACAGCTAACATCTTTATTAATTGAAGAATCAGCCAGGGTTTTTTTAAGAGTTTTCCCATAGTCGGAGATAGCCACAAACAAATCATGTTGGGAAAATTCCACCCGCCGAAACTGATTAAATGTATAATGCCAAGCAGCAGCATCGCAGGGTTGTTTAAGCAAATTCCAGTGTAGCAACCACAGAGAAGCCGGATCCTCCAAAAACGGGTCCCAGCCGTCATCTCTTAAAATATTTTCACCGAATACCGTGGGGCGATCGCCTCCTAAAATCTTAAACGCTTGACACCAATAACGAATCGATCGCACCATATTTTTACCAACTCCCAGGCGCACCGGAGCATCTTCCGCCAAAAAAATACGATCATCTTTTTCGGCTTGATCAAACCCCTTTTTGAGCCAGCCAAACCGAGGGTGAAAGGTCTCGTGACGGGCAAAAACCGGATTCACGCTTGGGGGTGGATCGATGATATGACGATTGAGGCTGGTTTGAATCACGATGGTTTCCGGTGATGTCTGGTAAGCAAAACCCTTATTGTTACCCAGTCTGTGCCTGGGCGATCGGCCTGAGCAATAAAATTTTACATTCTTAACTCAGGGACTGGATCAGCTTGTGATGTCCATCGTCCATAGTACCGCGCTGGAGTAAAAAGTCAACCTACCAGCTATAGAGACCCTGCCATGGCTTCTCATCCTGACGGATAGCGCCTCAGATTTAGGCTTCCCAGTCTTCTAGGCGTAATCCTTCTACCCGTGCAAACTCCCGAACATTATGGGTTACTAAAATCAGATGATTCGCTAAAGCGATCGCTGCAATTTGGAGGTCATAGGGACCGATTGGCTTTCCTAAAGCGGCTAATTGAGCGCGAATCCTGCCATAAATACTCGCTGCTGCATCATCAAACGGTAAAGACACAAACTGACTTAAAAATACCTCCTGTAGCGCCAGTGTACGAGAGGGGTTTGAGCTTTTCATCGCTCCATAAAACAATTCTGCCTTGACCACCGAACAAACCGCCACATCCCTGGGAGATAACCGCTCTAAATGTTCCTGAATTCCAGAATTGCGACGATTTAGGTAGAGAATACAGACATTTGTATCCAGTAAATAAATCACTCGATTTCTTCCCTCACCTGATATTCCCCTGGGTCATATCTGACCAACGGTTCATCGGCTAAACAGCCTGCAGTTTGTTCAAAAAATCCCGGAGGCCAGCCTAATTCGTCTGGGGTTTGAGTGGCGGAAGGTGGAGAAGCGGATTGATAGATAACAGCTATCTCTAACTCTT
Organism: Arthrospira sp. PCC 8006; assembly: GCF_046480465.1. Lineage (NCBI taxonomy): Bacteria > Bacillati > Cyanobacteriota > Cyanophyceae > Oscillatoriales > Microcoleaceae > Arthrospira > Arthrospira sp. PCC 8006. The sequence goes on along the minus strand of NZ_PKGG01000038.1, from coordinate 15,757 downwards.
GATTCGCTAAATCTTGAGGAACTTGTAAAATAACTTTTCCTTCCCCATCCGCCCGGATTTTGAGTTTGATAATTTCCATCGTATATTTTGCCTGTTCAATTGATAGATTTTGAACAAATTATAGCCAAGTTTTATGTGACATTTTGCACCAGGGGTACGCTGGAGGTTTGATCACCCGCCAGGTCTTCCCACTACTTAACCCTCAACGTGCGATCGCCTTCACGGAGGATTAAACGTCACTGAAGACAGTTTTTGCCATTGGTCAATCACAATCAACCGCATATCCCGGAGTCTTTCCCCACAGTGCATATCCCCCTGTTCACAGGTTCAAAAATCTAAGTTTTTTTATCTGTCTTCGACTAAAAATTGAGGGATAACCACGGTGTAATTTTGATGGGGTGATCAGGGGCGATCGCCTCCTAAAATCTTAAACGCTTGACACCAATAACGAAGCGATCGCACCATATTTTTACCAACTCCCAGGCGCACCGGAGCATCTTCCGCAAAAAAAATACCAGCATCTTTATTAGCCAGATCAAAACCTTTTTTTAGCCAGCCAAAGCGAGGATGAAACGTCTCGTGGCGGGCGAAAACCGGATTGGGGACTGGATACTTGAAGGGCTTTGAATCATAATAGTTGTAGACAGCGGTTGCTATTGTTATGATTAATGATAGCCTATAGATAAGCGCCAAATTGAGCAATGGTAATGGGAAGTGATGAAAACTCGTCGGACTCGTAGTCAAGAACGAATTTTGAGCAAACTTAAAACCCTGAGACGATCGCTTTCGGCTCAGGATCTGTATATGGAAATGCGTAAAAATGACCAGGCTATGGGACTAGCCACAATTTACCGTTCCCTTGATGCACTGAAAAAGGAGGGTTTGGTTCATGTGCGGCTATTAGGGACCGGGGAATCTGTTTATAGTCTGGTACAGGAGGATGAACACTATCTCACCTGTGTTGAGTGTGGTTACTCAATTGTGATTGATGAGTGTCCAGTGCATCATTTAGAAGCCACCTTACAACAATCCCACAATTTTAAGATTTACTATCATACCCTGGAATTTTTTGGCTTATGCGATCGCTGTGCTAACAACAGCCAATCGTGATTATCTCCACCACCAAATCACTCAGATTTTTTAGGCTTATAGGTAGAAGCTACCTGTAACTCTTTTAACTGCTTTTGATCAACCCCAGAGGGTGCATTAGTAAGCAAACAACGGGCTTGTTGTGTCTTAGGAAATGCAATTACATCTCGGATCGAATCTTCCCCAGCTAATAGCATCACTAAGCGGTCTAAACCGTAAGCGATACCGCCGTGGGGGGGTGTTCCATATTCAAAGGCTTCTAATAAAAAGCCAAATTTGTTGTAGGCTTCCTCCGTAGATAAACCGATCGCATCAAAAACCTTCTCTTGAATTTCCCGCTGATAAATCCTCAGACTACCGCCACCAATTTCCGTACCATTTAGCACCAAATCGTAAGCCTGAGCCCTAGCCGTTTTCAAATCATTAATATCATCAGGATGGGGAGAAGTAAAGGGGTGGTGAATAGCTTCGAGGCGTTTTTCATCCTGGTTCCACTCAAACATAGGAAAATCCGTCACCCAGAGCAGATTAATTTGTTCAGGGTCAATCAATCCCAACCTTTGACCAATCACCAATCGCAGTCTATCCAAGGTTTTATTAACCGTGGCTACATCCCCCGCACCAAACAGTAATAAATCCCCCGCTTTCGCATTCGTGCGCCGGAGAATTTCCGCTTTTTGTTCATCACTCAGGTTATCTTTAATAGCGCCGATAGTATCAATTTGTCCATCGGCTTTCACCCTAATATAAGCCAATCCTTTCGCCCCGGCTTCCGTGGCTTCTTTAAACAAATCCCCACCGGGTTTAATTTGCACATTAGAAATCAAATCATTTCCCCCAGGAATCGGCAGGATTTTCACAATTCCCCCCGATTTTATCGCCGCTGAAAACACTTTAAAACCGGAATCTTTCAGCAGGTCAGAAACATCAGCAAGTTCTAAGCCAAAGCGGGTATCGGGTTTATCACTCCCATAGCGTTCCATCGCGTCCTTATAGGTCATGCGCGGAAAGGGGCGGGGTAAATCAATACCTTTTACAGTTTTAAAAATATGACAAACCAGGTTCTCATTTAAGGTGAGAATTTCCTCCTGAGACATGAAACTCATCTCCATGTCTAACTGAGTAAATTCCGGTTGTCGGTCAGCCCGTAGATCTTCATCGCGGAAACAGCGGGCGATCTGATAATAGCGATCGAACCCGGAGACCATCAACATTTGTTTAAACAATTGGGGAGACTGAGGAAGGGCGAACCACTCCCCGGGGTTAACCCGACTGGGAACTAAATAATCCCGTGCGCCTTCGGGAGTCGATCGCGTCAAAATTGGGGTTTCCACCTCAATAAAATGTTCTTGATCTTCCAGGAAGCGCCGCATAGCCTTAATCACCTCATGGCGCAATTGTAGGTTACGGGTCATGCGTTCCCGTCGCAGGTCCAAATATCTATATTTGAGGCGTAATTCTTCGCGGACTGATTCATTATCATTACTCCCGACCTGGAATGGTAGAGGCTTTCCTAGTCCGTTGAGGACTTCGATTTCATCAGCATATACTTCTATATCGCCCCCTGGTATTTTGGGGTTGATGGACTCATCAGGACGGTGTGAAACTCGACCAGTAATCCGTAAAACATATTCATTACGGACAGAAGTAGAAAGCCCGTAGGAATTAGGGGTGCGTTCAGGATCGCTGATAATTTGTACCAGACCACTGCGATCGCGCAGATCCAGAAATACCACCCCCCCATGATCGCGATAGCGATCGACCCAGCCGCAGAGGGTGACTGTTTCTCCAATATTAACACTTCTTAGGTGTCCGCAGTAGTAGGTTCTCATGGTTATCGCGGGTAGGTTCTCAATTGAAAATTTTAGTCTCGCAGTGTACCAGTATACGAGATTATGTTGAAAACTCGCACTAATTTTTTAGGCCAACTTTTGGGGTAATTTCACCGTAAAACAGCTACCCTGACCCTTTTGGGATGTGACATCAATAATACCATGATGGGCGGCGACAATTCGGGAGACCAAATGCAGTCCTAAGCCACTTCCCGATCGCTTATGGTTTCCTTGACGAAAGCGATCGAAAATAATGGCGCGATCGGGGTCCGACATTCCCTCTCCGGTATCCTCAACTTGTAGAATTATCTCAGGTGTGCCATTAGTGGGGTTGGCTGCTACCTGTAGCCGGACGGTAATTTTCCCCAGGTCAGTGAATTTAATGGCATTTCCCAGCAAATTCATCACCACCCGGCGCAATTCTAAGGGGTCGCCAACCATTGATAGATCCGGTTGGATCTCGTCTATATGGATAATTAAGCCTTTTTCCATAGCCAGGGGGGTCAATTCTTCGACTACCTCTTTGACTAATGCACTCAAGTCTAGGCTGGAGAAGGCAATAGTTTTGCGATCGGCTTCATAGCGATATACTTCCAGTAGGGTATTGACCATCTGTAGGAGGTTTTGGTTACTGCTAATCATGGTAGCGATCGCCTCCGACATAGTTGGGGTCACTTGTCCCAATGCGCCCTGCTGGAATAGTTTTAACATCCGATCTGCCGCCACCAGGGGAGTCCGTAGGTCGTGGGTGAGGCGAGAGACAAAATCTTCTCGTTGGCGTGCCATTTGCACCTGTTCATCTATACTCTCTTTAAGTCGGAGTAGCGATCGCACCCTGGCTAGGAGTTCGTCAATTTCTACCGGTTTACGGATAAAATCATCAGCCCCCGCGTCCAGTCCTTCCACTACACTAGATTGATCATGGGCTGTAATCAATAAAATCGGGATAAATGGGAGGTTAGGGTTATTGCGGATACGTCGAGTTACTTCGTAGCCATCAATTCCCGGCATCATCACATCCAATAATACCAGTTGGGGCGGCTTCTCTAATATCGTTTTTAGGGCTGACTCTCCGTCCGGTTGACAATAGACCGTGTATCCCTCGTCGGCTAACATGGCTTCAATCAGAAATAGATTCTCTGGGGAGTCATCAACCGCTAAAATATGTGGGCGGGAGTATGTTGAGGGTATAGCAGAAGAATACATAGTTATTGTATTTGGTCAGAAATTATCCAAATGGCTAAAGTTTTCTACACTATAGAGCGCGTTTAGACCACTTTAACAGTTAATGGCTCCGGTCTGATTCAGATACTCTTGCCTGGAATCGGAGATTATCTCTATGTCCGATTAAAGGTGGTACAATCATTGTTTCTGGGCTGACAATAACTCAGGGTCAGCGTCGCACCAGTCACAAAATGGCAGATTTTAAGTTGTCTAGGATTGAAATACTGGTATTTGAGAATTTTCTGGAGGGTAAATGATGAAAACTATTCGGGTGGTTTTAATTGAAGATCATGATTTAACTCGTGTGGGTTTAAAAACCGCCCTACAACAGAGTGAACAGGTGGAGGTGGTCGGGGAAGCCGCCACCGGTCGCCAGGGTTTGGAAGTGTTGAAATTGACTCGACCTGATGTGGCAATTATTGATATTGGTTTACCTGATATTGATGGGATTGAATTAACTCAAACTTTTAAGGAATATCTCCGTAGCAAAGGGGGACCAAATACTAAGGTTTTGATTTTGACTATGCACGATAATAAAGATGCTGTGATGGGCGCTTTTTCGGCGGGGGCAGATTCTTATAGTGTTAAAGATGTGAGTATCGATCGCTTAATGGAAGCCATCCAAGTCACCAGTGAAGGTAATTCCTGGATTGACCCGGTTATTGCTCGCACGGTTTTACAACAGGCTCAAAATCTACCCGGGGAAAATACCAACGCGGCTACTGTTACTATAAATGCTGTTGAACCAGAATATAAAGAATTTTTATCTACTTGTCCCTTAACTGAGCGGGAATTGGAGGTTTTAGAATTGATTGTCGGCGGACGCAGTAACGCCGAAATTGCCGAAAAGTTATATATTACTGTGGGTACAGTTAAGACTCATGTTCGCAGTATTTTAAATAAGTTATGTGCTGACGATCGCACTCAGGCTGCGGTGAGAGCTTTACGCTCCGGGTGGATTGAATAATTGCATTAATTACTATTCCCCCAGACTGACTTTCTGTGATGGTCTCTTCCCTGAGAACATGGGTTTTAGCCTGTTGACAATATCGGTGGATTTATGTTAATCAGCCGATTCGCCGATAAGTTAACATCAAATCTTGACATAGGTATTTTATACTTCCCTAGATAGAGGTTAGACAGATTATAAGTTCTTAGTATAGGATGGGTAACTGAGAAAGCTACCCTCAAAATCATTGCCATCTCTATGATACTACTAACCCAGATATCAGGATTAACTCTGTTATCAAAGTTGAGAGTTTTCGCCCTAGCCTCCTAGGGGGTATAGTTGGGAAAATCAGGCTTGATATTGTCAACAGTAAATTATTATGATTAACATGAACAGTTACGAGAGTGTAATCCCACCCAATTCGGCTAATATTCTGATAGTAGATGACTCTATGGATGGCAGATTATTAGTAGAAATTCTGCTGCAAGATGCCGGATATAACGTGCAAACAGCCGAAAGTGGTCAGGTGGCATTGCAGATGGTTGAGTCATCAACACCCGACTTAATTATTTTGGATTTAATGATGCCAAAAATGAGCGGTTATGATGTGATAAAAATTTTGAGGTGCCGACAAGGCCTCCCATTTATCCCCGTCTTAATTATGACGGCTTGTGGCTATTTAGAAGACCGGGAAGAGGCTCATATCGATGTGGATGGCATCATTTATAAACCGATTGATTTGGAGGTATTATTGTCTCAAGTGGAGGGTTTGCTAAAGAAGACAAAAAAGCCTAGACTGAATCAATACTATTTGGGGTGTTCTGCTTGAGGTGGAGATTGCCAGCCGACAATCCGATAAACATCAATAAGTTGCTGTTTTCCCTTGAGAGGAATAAACCCCCAAGATTCCAGATCAAAAACATCGGGAAGATAGACTAAGGTTTGATAAGCAGTGAGGATGCGACATGGTTCAGACTGTCTATCTTTCTCGCAACTTTCGAGGCGAGAAGCAATATTAACAGAATCTCCCAATAAACCATATTCTAGTCGATCGCGACTGCCTAAACTGCCAGCAACTAAGGGTCCGGTAAAAATCCCAACTCTCATTTCAATAAGGGGTAGATTTTGGGATTGCCAAAGTTTATTTAACTCGATGAGGCGATCGCGCATTTCCAAAGCACAAGCCACGGCTGCATAGGCATCTTGAGCGATTTCAGCGTCGGTAGTGCGGGCGATAGGAACACCAAAGGCAGCCATAATCCCATCCCCCATAAACTTGTTAATAATGCCTCGATGACTATGAACACATTGGGTTAAGGTAGCCAGATACTGATTGAGCCATTCGATTAGCTGTTCTGGGGGTATTTGCTCGGAAATAGTGCTGAAATTGCGGATATCAGTAAATAGCATAGTAGCCACGAGTTTTTCTCCGGGTAACTTCCCGTTAGTCATCAGGCGATCGCGACTATTCCATAAAGCCTTGGCGATTTCTGGGGAGGCATTTTGTCCGAGTAATCCCATCACCACCTGTTGCTGTCGCTGGGCACGAAATCCCAGATAAATAATCACAATCACAGAGGTAAATAGGAGAGTCAGGCTAGGCGCAATCATGGGAACCCAGACACTGTTTAAAAATAGGTAAAATCCCCCCACCCACAAAATTCCTAACATGATTGGGGGGCAAAATATCCACACGAGGGGATGACGCACCACGACCACCACCATGACACCTGCTACCCCCCAAACTATAGCCCAGATTAATTCTGTCCACTGTGGCCAAAACACAAATAAAGAACGTTCCCCCGCCACTGCATCCAAAAGTTGGCTAACCATTTGGGCGTGAATTAACACTCCTGGCATTTTGGGGGAAATTCGGCGGCTGGGACTATAGGGAGTTAGAAATAGATCTTTTCCACTGGGGGCGATCGTTCCGATTAAGACGATTTTATCCTCTACCCAAGAGGGGGGGATGTTACCATAGATGACTTGGCTAACACTGACAACCCTGGCGACGGCTTTACGGGAGCGGTAATCGAGGAGAATTTGATATCCTTGGTCATCAATGGTCTGATATCCGCCGCTGGTGTGGTGAAGGGGTAAAAATTCCGCGCGACCCCAACGAATACCATCAGGGTGAAGGGGGCTATTGGTGGGGTTAATGCCCTGTTTTTGCCAATATCTGAGGGCGAGTTGCATGGAAAATGAGTAGAAGGTTTCGTCTTCAATGGTGGCTAACATTAAATTGCGGCGCACAACTCCATCAGGGTCTAGTAACAAATCATTGAATCCGACGCGATTGGGGGGGACTGTGGGAGGGGCGGGGGTTCCCTGAATGTCTGAGTCTCCCAGGGCTTTGATGGTGATAATTTTGGGGTTGTCAAGCTGTTGGATTAATGATTGATGTCCGGGTTCATAGGGAATGTCGCGATAGATATCTAAACCGATCGCTTGAGGTTGTAGCTGGGAGAGGCGATCTAAAAGTTGGGCGATGACTTCATCAGATAAAGGCCAGCGATTGAAGGCGAGTATGTCTTCCTCGGTGATACCCACTATCAATAATCGCGGATCTGGTTCTAAATCGTCGCGTAGTCGCACCATCACATCAAAGGCTATCAATTCCAGGGTTTGGAGTCCTCCTAGCTGTTTCAGCAGCAAAATTCCCAGGATGATGCTTGCATTGGCGATCGCACAGGCGATAATTTCTTTGAGATCAGCGCCTTTGTTTTTGAAAACTTCCAACCACTTCCGACTCACAGTTAATCCCCACTTGGTGCAGCCATTCCCATTATTATTCTTACCGATCAGCTAAAGACTGGGGGAAATTGAGGCGGGGCGTGCGGATATTTGTTATAATTTGGTGTGGGTAAGAGTCAGCGATGGCGGTTGCGGATTCATTGGTTTGAATCTGAGGAAAGTCCGGGCTCCCGAAAGACTAGACTTGCTGGGTAACTCCCAGTGCGAGCGATCGTGAGGATAGTGCCACAGAAACATACCGCCAAAGGGGCTATTTAGCTCACTGGTAAGGGTGCAAAGGTGCGGTAAGAGCGCACCAGCGATATCGTGAGGTATCGGCTCGGTAAACCCCGGTTGGGAGCAAGGTCGCAGGGATGACGGTTGGTCTTTTACCGATCCCGTTTATGGTGTACCGCTAGAGGTATCTGGTAACAGATATCCCAGATAGATAACTGCTATCTTGATTGCTATTTGCAGTTGAGACAACAGAACCCGGCTTATGTCTGGCTCTTGCCTTTTTCCTCACCCCACAAAAAAAAGGGGTTTCTGGGCGGTGGGGAAGTGTTAATCATCGGGAAATTGCCAACAGGATATCCTTTCGATTTTTGTGCTTCCACAACTAGGGCAGTTTTCATCCCAGGCTGAACCTACCCACTCGGCTTCACAGTCTCGACAATGACAGAAAACGTTATTTATATCAGCCTGGCGAATTTGCGATCGCCAAGTTTCTAACAGGTCCTGATGGTTGGTTGATGTATCTTCAGACATAAGTGATGATTTCTGGGTTGGGCTATGTGAATATGGTATAATAAGAGGCGCTGATTATCAATAGTAACTATGGCAATCTTACATCTGGAAAATGGCACGAGTTATTCTAACCTAGAAGATATTAGCCGAGAACTTTCTGCTTTGAATGTTAACTTAAATAAATGGCCGGTGGGAGATAACCCAGAAATTCGCGGCTTGTTAAGTGAGGCGGCTTTGGATGATCACCAAAAAGAACAGGTGTTAGAATCTCTCGATGGGTATTTTCAACAACTCCAGGAAACGGCTGGTTATCAGTCGAGGGATTTAATCGTTTTACATCCCGATATCCCTAACTTAGACAGCCTACTGGCTAAGTTTGAGCAGTGCCACACCCATGCTGATGATGAGGTGCGCTATATTATTGATGGGGAGGGTGTGTTTGGTTTTGTGGGTGTTGATGGTGGTCAAATGGAGTTGGTGATTGAAGCTGAAGAATATATTAATGTTCCAGCGGGGACAGAACACTGGTTTCACCTAACGGATACTAAGAGAATTAAAGCGGTGCGCTATTTTAGCAATATGTCGGGATGGACTCCAGAATATACTAACACGAAAATTCGGATTTCCCCGGCTAATTCGGCGGTGGTTTTTGGTTGATGGCGCGATCGCACTGGGTCGGGTAAAATAAGGCTAGGGGGTTGTCGATGAGGGAGGGTCAATGAGTCAATGTCTAAATCCTGACTGTCTGGCTAATAACCCACCTGATAGCAAGTTTTGTCAGCGATGTGGTGCTAAACTGTTATTAAAAGAACGCTATAGGGCGATCGCTATTATCGGTCAGGGAGGGTTTGGTCGCACTTTTAAAGCCATTGATGAGGACAAACCCTCGAAGCCTATTTGTGTGATTAAACAGTTTTTTCCCCAAGGGGTGGGGACTCAGGGAGTTGTGAAAGCTAAACAACTGTTTGAACTGGAAGCGGTGCGTTTAGATGACTTGGGACATCATCCCCAAATCCCGGAACTTTATGCTTATTTTACCCAGGATAATCGCCAATATTTAGTGCAGGAATATATCCCCGGTAAAACCCTGCTAAATGAGTTAACAACCCAGGGAAAATTTAGCCAGCAACAGGTGATTAATCTCCTGGGTAGTTTGTTACCTCTGTTGGATTTTATCCATGGAAAGCAGGTAATTCACCGGGATATTAAACCGGATAATATCATCAGAAGACATCCCGATCATCAACTGATTTTAGTGGATTTTGGGGCGGCAAAATTTGCGACAGCGAAGGCTTTAACGAGTCCGGGGACTAGCATAGGTTCATCGGGATATGCGGCACCGGAACAAACCTTGGGACAGGCTAACTTTAGCAGTGATATTTATAGCTTGGGTGTGACCTGTCTTTATTTGTTAACGCAGGTGCAACCTTGGCAATTATATAATGTTCATGATGGGGAATGGAATTGGCGCAAATATTTAGGCGATCGCCTAAATTCTCGGTTAGCGGATCTGCTAGATAAAATGGTGATGACCAGCAGCAATAAACGCTACCAATGCGCCCAAGAAGTGCGGGAAGATATGAAGTCATGGCTATCACCATCTACGGACTATAGCTTCCTGGAAAAGCTGCTCAAAAGTGGCAGATGGAGGGATGCCGACCGGGAAACCACCACCTTAATTTTAGCAGTAGCAAATCGGGAAAGTCAAGGTTCTTTGGATATCGAGAGTTTGGGAAAGTTACCCTGTGATATATTCCGCACCATTGATCAGCTTTGGTGTCAATATAGTAATGGTCGGTTTGGGTTTAGTGTCCAGTATCGAATTTGGAAGGAAATCGGGGGTTCTACCAATGCGGATATAGAGACTTATAACCTGTTTGGGGAAAGGGTGGGATGGCGGCGACCGAATGACTGGTTATGGTACAATAACCTAGTGTTTGAAATAGACAAAGCCCCCCCCGGTCATCTCCCGTCGGGGAGGGTGGGGGATATTGCGATCGCCAGTAGATTAATGGGGAAATTGGGAGGGTTTGGATTAGCGAGAATTTTGGCAATTATGGCTAAATTAGAGGAGTGTGGAATCGGCTAATTAAGACTTGATTAAAGCCTTCCAAGCAAAATGGGGTAAAGCCAACATCCGCCGCCAGCGCCAAGGTTCCTGATACAAACGATAAAGCCATTCTAAATGATGTTCACAAAACCAAGCGGGGGCTCGTTGTTTTTCTCCGGCCCAAATATCAAAACTGCCACCGACTCCAATCCACACCGCATCAGGACATAAATGGCGATGTTTAGCAATCCAAAACTCTTGACGGGGAACGCCTAAACCGACTAGAATTAATTGAGGTTGTAGTTCCTGGAGACTGGCAAGCATTTCCTGTTCTTCGGAGTCGGACAGGTAGCCGTGATAGGAGGCGATCGCCAAGCCTTTAATGTGGCGCTGAAAATTGTCTGCTGCTTTTTGAGCAATACCAGGTTTTCCACCATAGAAAAACACTAATCCAGAGGGTCTTAGCTGGTTGACCTGATTAAGGAGGGTTTCGGCTAATTCAATTCCCGGACAACGGCGGATAGGGTGTCCTTTGAATTTCAAATAAAGCACGACACCCGCGCCGTCAGGAATGACTAGGTCGGCGCTTCGGATTAACTGGGCTAGGGGTTGATTGGATTCGGCGGCGATCGCCATTTCAGCATTGAGGGTAATGACATTAGTTCCCAAACCCTGACTCAGCCGCCATGACAGCCACTGGCTATAATTATCAGCCAAATGGACTGGTAATCCTAAAACGGGAAAGGTTGGCAAATGTGTTTCTGGTGTCGATGGACCTGGTTTCATTGAGTCAATTAGCAAAAATCCCTTGCAGATGATTATACCCTGGCGATCGCTCTCAAAATTAACTAATTTCTGGGGTTTCGCTCTGCTGGGGGGAGTTGCTGGCTGTGAAAATGCGATCGCTCTGGTTGGGGGAGTTGCTGGCTGTGAAAATGCGATCGCCCTGCTGGGGGGAGTTGCTGGGGTCTGACGGTCGCTTTCACCACAAGCGACGAGGTGTCCTTGTGGAGTTAAGTTTCCATCCCCTTGCGGGGAATTGGTAGGGTCTGACGGCTATCTTAGGGCAAAATCAAGTTGAGAATAACCTGATAAGTTTCCGTCCCCTTGCGGGGAATTGGTAGGGTCTGACTGTAATGGTAGCGCGTTCTATGAGAATGTTTAGAAATACAGGTAGTGTTTCCGTCCCCTTGCGGGGAATTGGTAGGGTCTGACTTGAAAAGCACATAGCCAACAATGATATAGATACACCATTGTTTCCGTCCCCTTGCGGGGAATTGGTAGGGTCTGACACAATGGTCACGCCATATTTAGCAGCCAAACCCGAACGTTTCCGTCCCCTTGCGGGGAATTGGTAGGGTCTGACCGCGGGTTTCTGGTTGCTGCTGCGCTAGAGCGCGCCGAAGCCGAAAGTTTCCGTCCCCTTGCGGGGAATTGGTAGGGTCTGACGAATGAAAAGCCAAAGCCAGAGAAACTGTTAACATTATGCGTTTCCGTCCCCTTGCGGGGAATTGGTAGGGTCTGACGATGGCGAAGTCCTCGTTCTCGAAGTTTTTAGGCCCGTGTTTCCGTCCCCTTGCGGGGAATTGGTAGGGTCTGACAGTGGGATGACGTCATCCTGATCGACAAACAAGGACACCCTGTTTCCGTCCCCTTGCGGGGAATTGGTAGGGTCTGACCCGAGGGAATTGGGAAGGCGGTGATCGAGGCCCGCTTGAAAAGTTTCCGTCCCCTTGCGGGGAATTGGTAGGGTCTGACGCGCGCTACATCGCAAAAGTCTGGAACCCTAACCATTATCGGGAAGTTTCCGTCCCCTTGCGGGGAATTGGTAGGGTCTGACGTTAATACTGCTTGAGTGATTGTGTCACTCTTTGTATTTAGTTTCCGTCCCCTTGCGGGGAATTGGTAGGGTCTGACCTGGAGGCCAAAGTGCGGACCGGAAAGAATGCAAAAGATGTGTTTCCGTCCCCTTGCGGGGAATTGGTAGGGTCTGACTTAAAGTCTTGTTCAGGACTAGAAGACTCACTTTCCCTGTTGTTTCCGTCCCCTTGCGGGGAATTGGTAGGGTCTGACTCCCGAGAAAGCTGCAGCACTCCAGGCGCTCATTACCGTCCTCACCTGTTTCCGTCCCCTTGCGGGGAATTGGTAGGGTCTGACAAACAAAAATAAATAGTAGAAAAGATGATCTATTTATATTGTTTCCGTCCCCTTGCGGGGAATTGGTAGGGTCTGACTGGTCCCCCACTTTAGTCAAAACTATCCGTTGTATGAACGTTTCCGTCCCCTTGCGGGGAATTGGTAGGGTCTGACACTTCTATCATGCCTCCCCCAAGCAGTTTAAGTCTGGGGATGTTTCCGTCCCCTTGCGGGGAATTGGTAGGGTCTGACACGCGGAAACAAACCTTAAACTTTGGGATTTCGAGCAGGGTTTCCGTCCCCTTGCGGGGAATTGGTAGGGTCTGACATGCGTGGTTTTTGTTCTGGTTGGCGACAGCGGGGACATCCGCATCAAAGTTTCCGTCCCCTTGCGGGGAATTGGTAGGGTCTGACCCAAAAAGATTCGATTACACCTTGCTGAAAAACAACAAGAGTTTCCGTCCCCTTGCGGGGAATTGGTAGGGTCTGACTCGGAGAATCCTCTAGCGAGTACTCCATCGGAGAATCCTCTAGTTTCCGTCCCCTTGCGGGGAATTGGTAGGGTCTGACAATACTAAGAAATAAAGGGACCGAACAAATATTCATTAAGTTTCCGTCCCCTTGCGGGGAATTGGTAGGGTCTGACTGTACCACATAAATTACGGCGACGGCCGTGTCGTGGCAGGTCGTTTCCGTCCCCTTGCGGGGAATTGGTAGGGTCTGACGGAATCTCCCTCCTGGTCGTGGAGGTCATGATCGCCGTATCAAGTTTCCGTCCCCTTGCGGGGAATTGGTAGGGTCTGACTATTGATCCCCCACTTTATTCCGAACTATTATGAGTATGAACCTCAGTTTCCGTCCCCTTGCGGGGAATTGGTAGGGTCTGACTCCCTGGATGTCGCGGGCATCCTGTGGGCGTCGAAGGGAGTTTCCGTCCCCTTGCGGGGAATTGGTAGGGTCTGACTGCAGATAATGCGGCCAAAGATCCAGAGAGTCCAAGATGGGTTTCCGTCCCCTTGCGGGGAATTGGTAGGGTCTGACAGCTTACCGCATTCAACATCTTCGCGGAGATTGAAATTGCCAGTTTCCGTCCCCTTGCGGGGAATTGGTAGGGTCTGACCCTATGCCTTTGGAAACGTTGCAGTATGGGGTTTTCAAGGTGCGTTTGCGCGAGCATACCTAGAAGGTGCTTAACAAAACTTTACAGGCTGTTTTTGTCGAAGCAAATTCCTTTGTTTTCACTGAAATTAATAGTATCAGAGAGAGCGCCAGAGTGTCAACCCCCAAAAACAAAAACTTTTCTGTTGTTGGCTCCAGTTTACTTGAACGATCGCCAAATTAAAACTCGCGCGAGGTTATGAGAATCTGTAACATTACTTTACACAAGCCGAAACACTTACCCCGAAACCAACAGAGATATTGGGGAGGGTCGATCGCCTCAAAAAACCCCAATAATTATGAGAATCACCCCCCACCCGAGCAGGGGGAAGATATCTTAGAGGTAAGATTTCGCCCAAGTACAAATCAAATCCCCCAGGTGTGTGCTGTGGTCTAGGGGAGGCGTGAGGTGTAGTTGGCTATGGGGGAACCTGTCGCCAAGATTGGCCACCACATCCGCGATCGCATCAGTAGTGCGACCCGAAAACAGAAAATAAGGTAAAATCCCAATCCTGTCATATCCAGCTTCCAGCAACTCCTCAACCCGTGACTCCACATGGGGAGGAACAGACCAATAAGCCACAGCAGCCTTGATTTTATCAGCTATATCAGCGATCGCCTCATTTCCACCCGCGCGGCGACTCCCATGGGAAAGCAGAACCCAAGCATCAACATAGTAACCCCTCTTGAGACCCTCCAGTAGTCGCGCCAACTGGTTAACCTCCCTTCCCAGATAAGGTTGGAGTTCAAGCTGTATCTCCCTTCCCAGGAATTTTTGCGCCAATTCCACCTCCGTGGGGATATCTTCGCGCACATGAACCCCAGGTAACAGAAACAGCGGCAGAATTTGGACTCGATTAATCCCTAAACTCAGGCTATACTTAGCGAATTGTTGAATTTGTACAGATAGGGGAGTCGGACCTAACTCCAACACCGCACTCCCCACCAAAGAATCAGTTAAACCATTCCAACCCTTTTCAACCTTCAGGCGATCGCTTAACTGTTGTGCTAACCTATTTACAACCAATTGAGGGCGGCGATCGCGGCTACCGTGGGACACAAGCAAAACAGTGGATAACACGGGCTACTAATTAAACTTCAGTCAATTAGTTTAACCCATCCCCGGCGCACATTGTAGAGTAAGCGGTTAATAATCGCTTGTTCATCCTCGCTAATAGTTTCCTTTAGCAGCGTGGCTTTTAACCTTTGGCGGTCTTCAGTCGTCACCACACTGGAAAACATCACTTGACCAAACATTTCCTCAAGGGAACCATTAGAATTGGTCATGCTGTTATAGTAGCTGCTCATCTCCCTAACCTCAATGCTCCACTATATATATATCTTCCCTCAAGTGGCTGATTTTTTCTGTGATTATACAGACGACTACATATGAGTTGGATCACCTGAACAGGTGATCCCCATCGCTCTTAGTTGTGATTTGCATCAACCGTGCTGGGGGATACCCTCTATTATACCCCACAATTCATTTAAGTTTAACCGAGGCAATAATCCCCCCAAAAAGGCGATCGCTTTGTGATATAAATAGAAGCGGTTTCTACGGGAATATATATTAATTATGCACCTTGAACGAGCCAGCGGTATCTTATTACTGTGAAGTTCCCCTAGAAACCATTGATGGTATGTGTAGAATCAGTTAACTGGGCATAAATCTTGCCACAAATTCCTGATATTCTGGGGTAGCTATTCCTTCCTGTAACTTAGCTAAAAMCTGTGCCATATTACCTGATAATAGCGCATTGACGTCTAACCATAAGCGATCGGTTTAGATATCTATCGCGACATTCCCTATGAACCCGGACATCAATCATTAATCCAACA